>JBEAXZ010000069.1:0-5576 GCA_041159565.1 Actinomycetota bacterium
GTACTCTGGAAAAGCAGGGGTCTGAACCAAATTAAAGGTGGAGGATACTTTGGCGGCCTGCGCTGGAGAAAGAAGTGTTGCGGTTAAAACAATCGCTAGCAGTGGGGATAGAAAACGCGGTCGAATCACTCCGCTATTATCTCGATTTGCTCTCCAAAAATCTCAACACACGCCTGTTCAAGCACTTTGCGGTGTGATTCCTTGCGCACAGCTGCAAAATCATGAACTCCACTCAACTTCTCAGCATCCACAAAACTTAATTTAAGTTGTTTTTTATCAAAAGAAACTAAGCGGGCGTCAAAAAAAGCGAGCCAGGCAACACGATTCGCCTGCTCCACCAAATCCAAGACCTCATTCCAACGGCTTTTGATTTCAAGCAAGGTCAATGGCTGTGGCATTGATCTATTGCTAGTTGAGGATTGCTAGAAGGCCAGCAGCCACTGCCGCCATTGCAACAATCGCTTTTCCGACCGAAGTGTTTAGGAATTTCTTGCCGAAATTTAGATAGGTCAATGCAAAAATCACAACACCAGTACCAACGATTAGAAATGTAGTTGTATTTAGATCAGATTTACCACTTTGGTAGCGAAGATTGATAAGTCCAACCGCTATAAGAGCGTATGCCGCATATCTAAAGTAATTTGGCTTGCTCATTCTTGATCCTCTTTGGTCGCCTGTTCGGAGTCAGAGGGAAGCAACCATGCCCGATCCTCAGCAAAGGAGTACTTAGCTACCTTTCCAACAGGAACTATTTCTTCATAGATTGGATCTGAAACAACCGCCAAAATAAAACCTTCATCGGTATCTAATGTGTACTCAACATGATTTCCGTAGAAAACGACATTGGAAACCACTCCTTCACTCTTGCCAGGTTTTGCTGATTTAGAGGCTGTAACTGAGATTGACTCAGGGCGCACTAAGAGAACTGGATGCTTAGAATTCAAAGCATCTTCTTGAGCGGCCACCTCAAGCTCAACTCCGCCAACAACTACAGAGGCTTTGCCGGAGCGGGCTTTCTTGGCCTCTTCAACTTTAAGGAAATTTGAACGTCCAATGAAGTCAGCGACGAAAACCGAAGCAGGGCGACGATAAACCTCATCTGGATTTCCCACTTGCTCGACTACCGCGTTGCGCATTACAACAATCCGATCTGAAAGGCTCATCGCCTCATCTTGATCATGAGTCACGAAAATGCTGGTTATTCCCAGACGGCGTTGAATATTACGAATTTCAATACGCATTTGGGCACGCAACTTGGCATCCAGGTTGGAAAGTGGCTCATCAAAGAGCAAAACTTTCGGACGCACCACCATGGCGCGAGCTAAAGCAACACGTTGTTGCTGGCCTCCTGAGAGTTGATTAGGAGCTCGGTTTGCTAGATGCGAAAGACTCATCGATTCCAAAACTTCAGCAACCGCAGATTTAATCTCTGCATTAGACATCTTCTTGATGCGCAAGCCGTAAGCAACATTGTCAAAAACCGTCATATGTGGAAAGAGAGCATATGACTGGAACACCATTCCCATTGGACGCTTATCAGGGGTCATTGAAACTAAATTTTCTCCATCGAGCAGAACCTCACCAGAAGTGGGAGTCTCAAATCCAGCAATCATGCGAAGGGCAGTTGTCTTACCGCAACCAGATGGACCAAGTAGGGTCACAAACTCACCAGGGTTGATAGTTAGCGAAAGTTCGCGGACCGCTACGACCTTTTCTTTACCGTTACCGAACTCCTTTGTTAGGCGTTCGAGCCTTAGGCTGCCGATTTTGCTTGCCATCATTTCTCCTTAGCGTCCTGTAACCATCGGGCGATCAACTGAAACTTGAGTTTTTCTTACAAAGAGGTTGATTAATCCTCCAATAACCATGATTAAAACAATCAAAATGCAGCAGAGTGCAAAGACGTTGCCATAACGCCCTTGATCAGCTTCCGCCAAGATTTTCTGAGTCAAAATGGAGGTATCTGGAGTGACTAGGAAGATAATCGGGGAGAGCGTGGTCATCGAGTGCGCAAAGGCGTACATCAAGCCAGATAAAAAGGCCCCACTGATTAATGGCAAAGTTATTAGACGAAATGTCTTGCCGCCTGATGCACCTAGTGATGCAGATGCCTCTTCTATTGCGGGATCAATTTGCTGCAATTGAGCAATACCGGATCTTTGCCCCGCTGGGCTAGAGCGAATGACATAGACCATAATGATGGCAATAGAGCCACCAAGAATTGCTGCACCTCCGGCCACTTGAGGAAAAATAGTAACTCCACCTAGCGTTACAGGATCGTTGTAAGTAATCGCATAGCCAATTCCGATTACAGTACCTGGAACAGCAATTCCCAACATGCCCATGAAATCTAAAGCTTCAGAACCTCTCTTGACCTTTCTAATTACCAGCCATGCGATGAGCATTCCAAAAATTCCTGCAATAGGAGTTGCAATCAAGGCCAAGAAGGTGGTTGTTTTTATCGCGGCATTTGCAAATCCCCCAAGTAGGTACTGGAAGTGCGAGAGTGTGAACTGATTATTGACTCCGATAATTTGAACAAATGCGCCCAGAATTACAGTGGCGTACACCAAAATAATCAATGATGTCAGCAAAGTGGTTACTGTGAGTAAGAAACTCTTCGCTAATCTTGAAGTGACAAGGGTTGGTCGGCCGCTTGGTTTTCCAGTAACTGAAACAACACTTTTCTTCTGTGCCCAATACCTTTGTATCAAAAAGACAATCAGGGCTGGCAATAATAAAAGACTGGAGTAGCCGGCAGCTAAAGAGATGTCATAGTCGCCGTTAATAGCCATGTAAGCCCTAGAGGCAAGAACTGTGTAATTTCCTCCAATAATGATGGGATTAGCCAAGTCAGCAATTGACTCGATAAATAAAAGCAAGAAAGATCCAGCAAAGCCAGGAATCAACAAGGGTAACGTGACGGTACGAAATACTCGCCATTTATTTGCACCCAAACTTGAACCTGCTTCATCCAAAGCCGGATCGAGACTTCTTAACATTCCAAGAAGGTTCATATATGCAATTGGAAAGAAAGAGAGGGTGAGAACTAGAACTAATCCAGGAAAGCCATAAAGGGTGGGGCGCCAATCAAAAATTCCACGTGTAATCATGCCACTCCGACCAAAGAGCACGATAATTGCGGTAGCAAATGCAAAAGGTGGAGAAATTATCGGAACAAGATTAATAATGTGAAAAATCTTTTTGCCTCGGAATTCAACACGAGCTTGGGTATAAGCCATGATGAAACCCAGTACAGTCCCCAAGAAAGCCACCGTTACACCAAGTTTTACGGTATTCCAAATTATTTCTCTCGTGACAATGTCAGAAAACGCGCCTGTGACTATCGCGCTTCCCGAAGGCTGGGTGGAGTAAACCAAAATGTTTACAAGAGGCAGCACGATTAAAAAGCCAACAATGACTACCACTAGCAGTAAGGCCAACTTGGTAAAGATGTCGTACTTGGCGCCACTTGATTTCACTGAGTAATACCCCTATTTCTTAACAAAGAGGGTTCTGAATTAAATCAGAACCCTCTTTGGAACTACCTTGATTTTTTGAGACTTACTTTGCGGAAGATGTCAGTGCGACTTCCTTATCAAAGCGAGCCTTTAGTTTTGAAGCAGCAACTCCTGCGGCCTCTGCTTGGTAATCAAGCAAGGTGACTTTCTTTAGGTTCACCATGCGTCGATCGTACTTTCCATTTGGATTTGTGAGAATCTGGAAAGACTCTGCCTTAGCCGGCCCGATATTTTGAGCCTCAGCGGACAACGAGAAGTCGATATACGCCTTTGCGGCATCTGCATTACGGGCACCTTTTACTAGTGCAATTCCGCCAATCTCAAAACCAGTTCCCTCTTTCGGGAATGAGACTACAAGCGGGTTGCCACGCAAGATCGCAGCTGTGCAATCGTGAGAGAAGACCAGTCCAGTCGCCACTTCACCACGTCCGAGTGGGCCGGTTGGTCCAGCACCGCTTCTGGTATAAGAAAGAATGTTCTTATTTAACTCTTTCATGTAATCAATGGCTTTGTCCTCAGTTCCAAGACGAAGCACTTGTGACCAGAGAGCTGTGTAAGCAGTTCCGGAGGTACCAGGGTGAGCCATCATGATGTTTCCCTTGTACTTTGGGTTCAACAAATCATTCCAACTTGTTGGTGCCTTTAGTCCAATTCGTTTCAATTCATTGGTATTTGAACAAAAGCCAAGTGCTCCCATGTAGATGCCGGTCCAGTAGCCATCAGCATCTTTAAATTGCGACTTCAACATGTTTCTAGTTGGAGATTTGTAGGTATCTAAAACTCCAGCAATTCTTCCTGCAATGTGGCTGTCGTTTGGTCCTCCAGTCCACACATCGAACTCAGGGTTGCCTTTGGAGGCTACGAGTCGAGTTAATGCTTCTCCAGAGGATAAGCGAATAAATTTAGTTGTAATACCGGTTTTGGCTTGAAATGCTTTTGTCATTTCAACGCACCAAAGCTCTTGAGGGGTGCAGAGAACATTTAGGGTGCCAGATAGTTTTCGACCTTGCGCATACTGAAGGTTGCCGTTAACGCGTTCACATGTATAGGTAACTCCAGAAATAGTGCGCACTAGACCTTCTTGTCCGCACTTTTTACCTTTCAGATCACGCGCTGCCTGAGCAGGGGCGACAACTGAAAGAAGTGATAGGACGAGAGCGGATAGCGCACCAATTGCGATCAACTGTGATCTCTTCATTCTTGCCTTTCATCAATACGAGGGTTATTGCTTACGCAGGACAATAACAGGGCAGGGCGATAAAGTCATGAATCGTCAGATTGCATATTTATAAAGAATATTGAGAGCGAAGTTCCCTGGTGGGGCGGGTCGGGCTCGAACCGACGACGACCGGATTATGAGTCCGGGGCTCTAACCAACTGAGCTACCGCCCCTAAAGCGCTCCAATGCTACCCAACCTGATTGACCGTCAAAATCGTGCCCGGGATTTGTGTCGTGACTCCAGGAACATTGCTAGTTCCGCTGTAAATCTCAGCTCCGGATTCACTTGCCGCTACCATCAACCGAAAGACCTGGCCCGCTGAAGCTTCAACAAAAAAGTTCCAGGCCGCTACAAATCTTTCCGCCTCCACCGTTGTTCCAATATAAATGTCGGTGGCACTTAGGGGCACATCTATGAAACTTCCATTTGTGGCTTGTTGAATCCAGATTGCAACGGTAAGTGCTTTTTTACCTCTGTTGTAGATCTGCGATGAGAAGGCGATGTTGTATTTGCCGGGATTGGCAATAACGATTTCACCTCCATTTCTAAGGGAAACACCATTGCTCCAAAGTGAAGTACTAATCGGAATAGGCGAACTGGAGGTTTGAATTAAGTGAATTGTGGAATCCAAGAAAGATCCTGAGTAACCAAGAGTTGTGATGCCAGTTGCACCCGTTGCACCCGTTGCACCCGTTGCACCCGTTGCACCCGTTGCACCCGTTGCACCAGTATCACCTTTCGGACCTGTTGCACCCGTTGCACCCGTTGCACCAGTGTCACCTTTCGGACCCGTTGCACCCGTTGCACCCGTTGCACCCGTTGCACCCGTTGCACC
>JBEAXZ010000070.1:0-5553 GCA_041159565.1 Actinomycetota bacterium
GATTGGTGATATGAGGTTTCTAATTAGCGCACCTTTCACTTTATTGAGTTGAAGGTGATCTCTGGTGCGGATTTGTTCAATTACCGCCAGCGCCGCAGAACAACTAATTGGATTGCCGCCGAAAGTGGTTCCGTGCATACCTGGTTGTAGAAGTTGCGCACTCTTGCCTAACGCAATCATCGCTCCAAGAGGTAGCCCTCCCCCAATTCCCTTTGCGATGGTTATGACATCTGGTGTTATGCCTTCATCTTCATAGCCAAACCAACTGCCAGTTCTGCCCATTCCAGTTTGAACCGCATCAATAACCAGTAATGCTCCCTTGGAATCACAGATCTCCCGAGCAGCTTTTAGATACCCGGATGGTGGAACTACTACTCCAGCCTCTCCCATTATTGGCTCCAAAATTACCATTGCAGTTCTCTTAGAGACTGCTCGCTTTAGAGCTTTGATATCACCGTATTCAACATGCTTGATGTTTCGGAGCAAGGGTTTAAATGGGTTTCGCTTTGTCGGCTGTCCAGTTAATGTAAGTGCTCCCATAGTTCTGCCGTGAAATGCACCCTTAGCAGCCACTAAACCAGTTCGTCCCGTCAGTCGAGATAATTTCAAAGCAGCCTCATTAGCCTCTGCGCCCGAGTTACAAAAGAAAACACGTGCTTCATCCGAGCCGGTCATTTGGATTAACTGTTCCGCCAAATCCATTCCAGGAGCATGAGCGTAGAAGTTGCTGACATGGGAGAGCTTCTTGGATTGCTCAGTTATTGCTTTAACAACCTTTGGGTTGCCATGCCCCATGATGTTGGTAGCGATTCCACCTAGAAAATCGAGATATTTCAACCCATTGATATCCCAGACCTCTAGACCTTTGCCATGTTCTAGCTGCAGATTTGGAGTTCC
This sequence comes from Actinomycetota bacterium, assembly GCA_041159565.1. Classification (GTDB taxonomy): domain Bacteria; phylum Actinomycetota; class Actinomycetes; order Nanopelagicales; family Nanopelagicaceae; genus MAG-120802. The sequence continues at coordinate 898 of JBEAXZ010000070.1, forward strand.
GTAATTGAGTTGCATTGTTTTTTGCCAACGAGTTTGAAGATCAATTGCAGAACTTTTTGCCCGCTTTTTTATGGATGCACCCATGTACCACCTTCTCCATTCAGAGCTGATACAAAAGCCTCAAAAGATTTTCCATCAATTACCCTACTAGCAAACGCCCCGGCCTCAATCGCCTTTATCGCAGCCTCAACTTTTGGAATCATTCCCTCTGCAAATGAGATCTCTTTGAGCTTCTGAACACCAATAGACTCAATTAAAGAACTCTGATCTGGCCAATTGGCGTAGATTCCTGGAACATCAGTTAAGAAAAGCATTTGTGAAGCACGTAAAGCACCGGAAATTGCTCCTGCTGCTAGATCCGCGTTCACATTTAGTGCATTGCCACTTGCATCATTTGCAACCGGAGCGATAACTGGCAAGTAACCCATATCCAAAAGGTCGTGAAGTAACTTTGGATTCACCTTATTAACTACGCCAACAAGACCAAGTTTTTCTTTATCCTTGTAATCAACCTCCAACAGCCCTGTGTCGCTTCCAGTAATTCCAACCGCAGGTAATCCAGCTTGTATTAGAGATCTAACCACCGACCTGAGCACGGTACCTGTCAGCACCATCTCGACTACCTTCATAGTTTCCGAATCGGTATATCGGAAACCATTAATCATCTTCTTTTCGATATTACGTACTTTTAGCTCTTGATCTATCTGGGGTCCGCCACCATGAACAATTACGAACCTCTCCCCTGCTTTAAAGCGAAGAGCCAACTCCCTCATCCAATCAGCAGAGTTTTCACCCATGGCATGGCCGCCGAATTTGATAACTATCATGTTGCGTACGCTGAATTCTCATGCACATAGTCAGCGGTTAGATCATTAGTCCATATCGTCGCCGATTGAGTTCCCATGTGTAAATCAATCTCAATTTCAATTAACTCATTGGACAAATCAACCAGCCCACGGTCCTCGCCTGGTGCACTGGCCCGACAAACTTGAACCCCATTTAAGCTGACATCAATATTGAAAGGATCCATGACCGCATTAGTGGTTCCAATCGCCGCTAATACCCGACCCCAGTTTGGATCTTCACCGTGCAGCGCACATTTCAGTAAATTATTTCGAGCACAAGCTCTTCCAATTTCCACCGCATCCCGCTCTGACTTCGCATTGATAGTAGTAATTGAAATTATCTTGGAGTGGCCTTCGGCATCTGCAATGAGTTGCTCAGCTAAATCCTGTGTTACTTTAGTTAAACAATCCAAAAGTTCTGCTTCACTCAACGAAACACCAGATGCGCCCGAAGCCATGAAAAGTACGGTGTCATTTGTCGATGTACAGCCATCAGAATCAATTCGATTGAAGCTTTTCTCTACCGCCTCTGCGAAACATTGTTTAGCTTCTACCTCATTTACTACTGCGTCGGTCATTACAACTGAAAGCATTGTGGCTAATGCCGGAGCCAACATTCCTGCTCCCTTTGCGACTCCAGCAAAGGCTGCCTGGTTATGATTTAAGGTGGAGATTTTTGGTTTGGAGTCTGTAGTCATGATTGCTTCTGCAACTGCTTGTAGCGAATCCTCTGTTAACTCCAGACTTGCTTTTTGCACCCCCAAAGAAATATTTTCCATAGGCAGACGAACGCCGATTAAACCTGTTGAGCAAACAACCGTGTCGCTGGCTGAAATGCCGTTTAACTCCGCCACTAGCTCTGCTGTTTTATGTGTGTCGACAAATCCCTCTGGGCCGGTGCATGCATTTGCGCCCCCGCTGTTTAGAACTACTGCGCTTACCGCTCCATCCTTAACAACCTGACGGCTCCAAACTACGGGTGCTGCAACTACCTGGTTAGAGGTGAAAACGGCGGTACCAAACTTCTGCGGACCATTATTTAATATCAGTGCCAAATCTTTAGCTCCCGAGGATTTAATCCCAGCCGCTACTCCCGCCCCAAGGAAACCTCTTGGCAAACCGCTCGCTTCTGAACTCATTGTCCGATTCCCGTACTGCTTAATCCAGCAGCTTCTTCGATACTGCACATCAAATTAGCATTTTGTATTGCTTGGCCAGCGGCGCCTTTGCCTAAATTATCAATAGCAACTGATATTAGAAGACGAGAAGTATGAGAATCGACTGCCACCTGTAAATGAACACCATTAGATCCAATCAATGATGAAGTCTCTGGCATTCTTGCCTCATTCAATAGGTGCACAAAACTCTCTTTTTCATAAAAACTTGAATACAGCTCCCTAGCTTGTCCTTCATCCATCTTTGTTTTCATAGTGACGGTAGCCAAAATTCCTCTTGGCATTGGAGCCAACATTGGATTGAAGGAGAGTTTTACTTTACTTGGACTAAAGCTTTGTAGGCTCTCCTCGATTTCGGGGGTATGTTGATGAACTCCACCAAATTTGTAGGAGCTCATTGAGTTCATAACCTCGCTAGCGCTAAGGTTGATCTTTGCTGATCTACCCGCGCCTGTCGTTCCGCTTGCAGCAATTACCACAATGTCCTCAGCAACAGCCGCGCCGCTTTGCACAGCAGGAACGGCTGCTAGTGCAATGGCGGTGGCATAACAACCAGGGTTGGCTACCCGATTGGAGTTTGAAATCTGATCTCTTCTGTTAGGCAACTCCGGGAGACCGTAGACCCAAGTTCCGGCGTGATCAATGTGATAATACTTTTTCCAAGAATCTGCACTCTTCAACCTGAAATCAGCACCGAGATCGACAATCTTTACTGAACTGGATACATCTTCAACCAACTTGGCTGACTCACCGTGTGGCAGAGCCAAAAAAACTAGGTCGCACTTATTGATTTCTTTGAAATCAGTCTGCGAAAATCTTTGATTTGAATAGCCAACCAAGTGGGAGTGGATATCTGTAATTAACTCCCCTGCGTTGCTTCCCGCGGCAATATATTGAACCTCAAATTTTGGATGAGATTCCAACAGGCGCAATAACTCTCCGCCGGCATAGCCACTGGCTCCAACCACCCCTATACGCACCATCTGAGCGTATCAAAGAACTGCATATTTATGCAAACTTATGCATATTTATGCAATTAGGTTCGAAGTACCGCCTTACAGGACTTGACCGCTTGCTCACCCGCTGCGGTGCGAAGCGCGGAAACCTCATCAGAGGTAAGTGTCCGATCTGGAGCTCGGAACACCATAGTAAAGGCAAGCGATACCTGCTTCTCTCCTGGTTTTTGATATCGGTCAAATAACTGAATACTTTCTAGCAACTCACCGGCTCCTTGAACCAGCGCATCTTTCACCTGTACTGCGGAGACCTCCTGCGGAACAAACAAAGAGATGTCTTGAATAGCTGCCGGCATGGTGACCACAGGAGTAGCTTTAACAGGTTCTGTAAACGGTAATGCATCCATAACTAATGCAAAAGCAACAGTTCTAGGAGGTAGGGCTAGTTCCGAAAGTATTCTGGGATGAATTTCACCTGCGTGTGCCACAGCTTTGCCATTTACTTGAAACTCAGCACATCTGCCGGGGTGCCACGGTGCTAATTCAACATTAAGAACAGTGAATTTGTTTCCGGTTGATGAAATTAACTCTGAGACAACATTCAATGCATCAATCCATTCGGCGCTTCGACCACTTCCCCACCATCCAGCTTGTTCGAAATCTCCAGCAATTACACCCGCAATATGCATAGCTTGTTTTGGAACACTTTCATAAATCTTTTTGACCTGTGCTGCGGTTGGTCTCTTTGCGGTCGGAATGTCGCCTGCTGGGGTCAATTTGTCAGTATTTCTAAAGACCAAACCAGTTTCAAACAACGCAATTGATCTCTCGCCGCGAGCTAAGTTTCGTGCTGCAGTCGCCAGAAGTCCAGGGGTCAAATGAGTCCGAAGAAATGGCATCTCTTCCGACATCGGGTTTGCAATACGGAAAGTCTTGGCGCGATCACCAGTGAAGGCAAATAACTCCATTTGTTTAGCGCTCACAAAAGGATAGTTGTGAACCTCCACCAACCCACGGGCAGCCAATTGCAATGCCATACCTCGCTTGCGTTGCTGCAAAGGCGTTAAACCACTTAATCCACTCTTTGCCGGCTTAACGTTAGGCAGGACAGAAGGAATGCGCTGATAGCCAAAGTATCTAGCCACCTCTTCTGCAAAATCCGGCATATTGTTCAAATCTGGACGCCAACTTGGTATAGACACAACCCATTTCTTACCTGATTTTCTTAATTTGCAACCTATCTTTGTCAGAGCCAGTTGCACCTCTTTATCCGTGTAGGAACAACCAAGTAGCTCTGAAATTTGAGAGGTAGAGAATGAAGCGGTGCGACTCTTGATGGTGGTTGTCTTTTTGGAGGTGCCAACATATTTAGCGCCAGAAAGTTCAATAAGCAGCAAAGCTGCGCGAGCAGAGGCGGTTTCAGCGAGATCTGGATCTACCCCGCGTTCAAACCTCCTTGATGCTTCCGAACTTAGTATGTGACGTCGAGAATTTTGCGCCACAGCCATTGGAGTGAAATGCGCCGCCTCTAAAGCGATTCCTGCTGTGAACTCCGAAACCTCGGAATCAAGACCTCCCATAGTTCCCGCAAGAGCAAGTACCTTCTTGTCATCAGCTATAACGAGATCCTCAGAATTTAGTTTTCTTTTGACGTTATCTAGAGTTACAAACTCTTTGTAT
>JBEAXZ010000071.1:0-5506 GCA_041159565.1 Actinomycetota bacterium
TCGGTGTAGTTATTCTTGGTGAATTTACAGGAATTGAAGAAGGAACAACTGTTCGTCGTACCGGTGAAATTCTCTCCGTACCAGTCGGCGATGGCTTCCTTGGTCGTGTAGTTGATGCACTGGGCCGTCCAATTGATGGCAAAGGTGAAATCAAAGCTGAAACCACCCGTGCTCTCGAACTACAGGCGCCAACTGTTGTTCAGCGTCAGCCAGTTAAAGAGCCACTCGCAACCGGTATTAAAGCTATCGACGCAATGACCGCAATCGGCCGCGGGCAGCGTCAGCTAATCATCGGTGACCGTCAGACCGGAAAGACCGCGGTTGCAATCGACACCATCATTAACCAGCGCGAAAACTGGAAGAGTGGCGATAAGAAGAAGCAGGTTAAATGTATTTATGTTGCGATTGGACAGAAAGGTTCGACCATCGCATCTGTTAAGGCAGCTTTGGAAGAAGCTGGCGCGATGGAGTACACAACAATCGTTGCAGCACCAGCCTCTGATCCAGCAGGTTTCAAGTACTTAGCTCCTTACACCGGTTCTGCAATTGGTCAGCACTGGATGTACAACGGGGGCCATGTGCTAATTGTTTTTGATGATCTTTCAAAGCAGGCTGAGGCTTATCGCTCAGTTTCCTTGTTACTACGTCGTCCACCAGGACGCGAGGCGTATCCAGGAGATGTTTTCTATTTACACTCACGTTTGCTAGAGCGTTGCGCAAAGCTTTCCGATGAAATGGGTGGCGGTTCAATGACTGGTTTACCTATCATCGAAACAAAAGGTAATGACGTCTCCGCCTTCATTCCTACCAACGTAATTTCGATTACCGATGGACAGTGCTTCCTTGAGACCGATTTGTTTAACTCAGGTGTACGTCCTGCGATTAACGTGGGTATCTCGGTTTCCCGCGTTGGTGGATCTGCTCAGACAAAGGCGATGAAGAAGATTGCTGGTCGTCTACGTCTTGATTTGGCACAGTTCCGCGAGCTTGAAGCTTTCGCAGCCTTCGGCTCAGATCTTGATGCTGCATCCAAAGCTCAGCTTGAGCGTGGTGCACGTCTGGTAGAGCTGCTAAAGCAGCAGCAGTACACACCATTCTCACTAGAGCGCATGGTTACCTCAGTCTGGGCGGGAACAACTGGACAGCTAGATTCAGTACCAGTTCAAGATATTCGCCGCTTTGAATCTGAGTTCTTGGATTATGTCTCACGTGAACACAAAGGAATCTTTGATGTAATCGCAGAGACCAAAGAGCTAAGTGATGACACAGTTGCGAAGTTGACCGCAGCCATCAACTCCTTCAAATCACAGTTTGTTTCATCAGTCGCTAAGGCGGTTAATGAGGCACCTGCGGAAGCTGAAGGCAGCGACGGCACCGAGCAGATTACGAAGTACAAGAAGTAATCCATGGGCGCCCAACTCCGCATCTATCGTCGACGCATTCGCTCGGTTAAAGCGACCAAGAAGATTACGCGTGCCATGGAGCTCATCTCCGCATCGCGTATCGTCAAGGCACAACAACGAGTCTCTGCATCGACCCCGTACGCGAATGAATTAACCCGTGCGGTGAGCGCAGTTGCCACATTTTCAAATACCAATCATCCGTTGACTACAGAGTCGGAAACTCCAAAGCGTGCTGCGGTTTTGATCATCACATCAGATCGCGGTATGGCCGGCGCTTATTCATCCAGCGCCATCAAAGAAGCTGATGGATTAATTGTGACTCTTAAGCAACGTGGTCTAGAGGTTGATACCTATCTAGTTGGTCGCAAAGCTGTCAACTACTTCAAGTTCCGCAACCGGACCATCAAAAACTCCTGGACCGGTTTCTCAGACAATCCAACCTATGCACATGCCAAGACCATCTCAGATGAGTTGATCGCAGCGTTTATCAAAGATGCACAGGTTGAAATTGATGGTGTAGATGAACTGCACATTGTCTATACCGAGTTCAAATCTATGATTACTCAAATCGCAATGAACAAGCGGATGTTGCCTTTAGAGGTTGTTGAATCTGATGGACCAGCACCTGCCGGTCTTTTGCCAGCCTATGAATTCGAGCCAAATGCAGAGGAAGTACTCAACGCACTTCTTCCACGCTATATCGAATCACGTGTCTACAACGCGCTACTGCAATCGGCAGCTTCCGAACATGCAGCGCGTCGTCGCGCGATGAAATCAGCAACTGACAATGCTGATGAATTAATTAAGTCGTTGACCAGACTTGCCAACGCGGCCCGTCAAGCCGAAATTACGCAAGAAATCAGTGAAATCGTGGGCGGCGCAGATGCGCTCGCCTCAGCAAGCGCAGGGAGCGAATGATGACAACTAAGACAGCAACCGGACGCGTAGCACGCGTGATTGGACCGGTCGTTGATATCGAATTCCCATCGGATTCGATGCCTGCGATCTACAACGCGCTAAAGGTCGATGTGACACTAGGTGGTGAGCGACGCGAGTTAACCCTCGAGGTAGCTCAGCACATTGGTGACAACCTAGTGCGCGCGATTTCTATGCAACCAACTGACGGCATGGTCCGCGGTGTTGAGGTACGTGACACAGGTGCAGCAATCTCTGTTCCAGTCGGAGATGTCACCAAGGGACATGTATTTAACGCACTGGGCGAATCATTAGATGTTCCGACATCATCACTTGATGTTAAGGAGCGTTGGCCTATTCACCGTACCGCACCTGATTTTGATCAGCTTGAGTCAAAGACAGAGATGTTTGAAACCGGCATCAAAGTTATCGATCTACTAACACCTTATGTTAAGGGTGGAAAGATTGGTCTATTCGGTGGTGCAGGTGTAGGTAAGACCGTTCTAATTCAGGAGATGATTTACCGAGTCGCAGAAAACTTCGGCGGTGTATCGGTATTCGCCGGTGTCGGTGAGCGTACCCGTGAAGGTAATGATCTTTTCCTTGAAATGACAGAAACTGGTGTTATTAATAAGACCGCATTGGTCTTTGGTCAGATGGATGAGCCACCCGGAACTCGTTTGCGTGTTGCGCTTTCTGCGCTAACCATGGCGGAGTATTTCCGCGATGTGCAAAAGCAGGATGTTTTGCTCTTTATCGACAACATCTTCCGCTTTACCCAGGCTGGTTCTGAGGTTTCAACACTGCTAGGTCGTATGCCATCTGCGGTGGGTTACCAACCAACTTTGGCTGATGAGATGGGCGTGCTTCAAGAGCGCATTACCTCAACCCGAGGTCACTCAATTACATCAATGCAGGCGATTTATGTTCCTGCCGATGACATCACCGACCCAGCTCCACACACCACATTCACCCACTTGGATGCAACAACAGTTCTCTCCCGTCCAATCTCAGAGTTGGGTATCTATCCTGCTGTGGATCCGCTGGATTCAACCTCACGCATTCTTGATCCACGTTATATCGGTGAAAATCACTTCCGCGTTGCAAACCGTGTTAAGCAGATTCTGCAGCGTTATAAGGATCTACAGGACATCATCGCAATTCTTGGTATTGATGAACTCTCTGAAGAGGATCGCATCTTGGTAGGACGTGCCCGTCGTATCCAGCGCTTCCTTTCACAGAACACATTCGTTGCAAAGGTCTTCACCGGAATCGAAGGTTCCTTCGTGCCACTTAGTGAAACAATTGCAGCTTTCGATGCTTTGGCAAATGGCGATTACGACCATATTCCAGAGCAGGCGTTCTTCATGTGCGGCGGTCTAGATGACGTCGAGCGTAAGGCGGCAGAGTTGGCGAAGAGCTAAAACAAATGTCTGACAAATTACTTACCGTCGAATTCGTAACCCCTGAGAAGCGGGTCTGGTCTGGCAAAGCCACAATGGTTTCTGCTCGCACCCTTGAAGGTGATTTGGGAATTCTTCCTGATCACACCCCGCTTCTTGGAGTATTGGTCGACGGCAAAGTCAGCATCAAGAGCGAAGATGGCTCAGCTGTTGAGTTTGATGTCAGCGGCGGATTCCTATCTGTAGCTAACAACCGAGTATCTGTATTGGGTGAATCAGCTTCTTAATAAGTATCGATCTGAAATCGATTGCACTTTAATATCTTGATGCGAATTAGCATCATCTCTTTGGAACAGCTAGAAATCAGTGGGTTTGTCAGTAGGCTTTGTAATAATTCCTCTATAGCAGGCGAAATGATTCGATCCAGCGAAATTCATGGGGGGGGGTTCCTTGTACGAGCTTTTTCTTGGGAAGATTCAACAAATCGCGGAGTTTCTCGCAAAATCTCCTCATCCTGACCAGGCCTTAGATTTCCTCACCGCTCATATCTCTCCTGATCACGAGCTTTCCGTCTCTTACCGTGGCGTTGTAGAAGATGATGGAAGTATCAAATGTCTAAATCTTCATGGTTTTAGCAAGTACCAGCACATGACTGAGACAACTTTAAAGCTCTCAGAAAATCGACCGATGAGTAATGCCTGTCGCACTCAAAAATTAGTTTGGGCCAAGGTTGATACAGTAAAGGATGAGTTCCCAGATTTTTATCACTTTGATTCAATCTCTGATTGGGAGTCGATGCTTGCGGTTCCTGTGGGGTTGACCCGTATTTATTCTTTTAGTTTTAAAACCGATTTAACCAAGATTCCAGGAATAGATAATTATTTTGAAGCGATTAGATCACTGCTGATGGTTTATGAAAGCTCTCTTGAAATTCGCACTCTTTCTAGCTCCAAGGATTTACTGGATTCAAGTGAGTTGCAGCCTCTAACCCAGCGGCAAGAGAAAATTCTCGAGTTGTTACGGGCTGGGAAGACAAATAAGAGTATTGCCAACGAAATTGGCTATAGCGAGTCTTTAGTGCGACATGAAACCATGATTATTTATAAAAAGATGCGGGTTGAAGGTCGTCACCAACTGCGCGAACCAGTTTAGTATTAATTCACCCTGGTCACATCAGCGCCCAGTGCACATAACTGCTCTGCGAACTTTGGATAGCCGCGATCAACATGGTATGCGCCTTCTACAAAGGTAACTCCATCAGAAACCAGACCAGCCAAGACCAGACCGGCGCCAGCGCGAATATCTGAAGCCACAACTGGCGCTGAGGAAAGTTGTTTTACCCCAGTAATTGCCGCGTGATGACCATCAACTCGGATCTTTGCCCCTAAGCGCAGCAGTTCATTCACAAACATAAATCGCCCCTCAAAAACATTTTCAGTTACCAAAGCATCGCCCTCGGCTATGGCGTTTAAAGTGATCACAAATGGTTGGAGATCGGTAGGAAAACCAGGGTAGGGAAGGGTTGCAACATCTATAGCTGATGGCCGTCGATCCATTTTGACCCGGATGCCATCGGGAATTGAGGTAACTACCGCACCGGTTGAGACTAATTTCTCTAATGGCAGTTCGAGATGCTCAGGGCGGGCGCCGTGAATTGAAATGTCACCTTGAGTCATTGCCGCAGCAAAAGCCCAGGTGCCGGTAACAATGCGATCTGAGATTGCGGTGTGATCAGCTGCCGAGAGGGATTCGACTCCGCGAATAGTTATGGTGGGGGTTCCTAAG
>JBEAXZ010000072.1:0-5235 GCA_041159565.1 Actinomycetota bacterium
GAGCATCTTTATCAAGCCGCACATTTCTTGATGACATGGCTAGCCCACTTGTTTCACGCACGGTAGGTGCAGCAACAATTTCAATCTCCGGATGAAGTTGGGCCGCCATCTTGCTAATCAAAAACAATTGCTGAAAATCTTTTTCGCCAAAGATCGCATACTTGGGTTTTACCATTTCAAACAAACGATGCACAACAGTGAGTACCCCATCAAAATGTCCTGGGCGATGTACCCCTTCAAATTTATCTCCTATTTCACCGGCAGATAATCTTGTGATTTGGGCGGGATAAATATCTTCATAAATAGGTGTCCAAAGAATTGTGGCACCTGCTGCAGCTGCGAGCTCTGCATCTTTTTCTGGAGTGCGGGGATACTTGGCTAGATCCTCTTTATCCTCAAACTGCAATGGATTAACAAAAACGGAAACTACAACCTCGTCGCAAAGCGCGCGGGCCTGAGCAATAAGTGATTGATGGCCAGCATGCAGCGCACCCATAGTGGCTACAAAAGCGCAGGGCTTTTCTATCTCCGTAAGGAGTGGCATTAACTTCACTGATAAAGCTCCAGTCCGTTGGTGGTACCAGGCGATACAAAGTTTAACCCGCTACGGCAACGCGGCCAAAAGCTCCTTGATCGGACCATGTTCCCGCAGTACCGCATCAGGCTCGATCTCCGCCCAGGGTTCTAAAACAAAGCGGCGTTCGTGGGCCCTGGGATGAGGCAGGGTTAACTCATCGCTTTCCATGAAGAAACCTTCGTAATCAATTATGTCTATATCTATGGTGCGAGCTGCGTTTTGAAAGCTGCGCTCTCTACCTAACTGCGCTTCGATATCAAGAAGTTTATGAATTAACTCTTTGGGTTGTAGTTCGGTATCGCCAATCAGAACCGCGTTTATGTAATTAGGTTGCTTATCTTTTACTTGAAAAGGAGCGGTTTCATAAAGCGAAGATATTTTTGCAATCTTTACAACCTCACCGATTTTGGCGATGGCATCTGTTATTTGTTGTTTTGGATTACCCAGGTTTGCACCCAGTGCAATAACTACCTTCATCGCTCCCTTTTGATGGTGATTGAAACATCACCGAAGGGAACTGAGATTGGGGCGCGGGGTTTGTGAACCGTAACTTCAATCTCTTCGATCGGTGGATAAGCTGCAAGAATCTTATGGCAAATTTTTTCTGCCATAGTTTCCAGAAGCTTCATCGGTGGTCCAACAATCTCGTTATAAATTAACTGTGCGATGTCGTTGTAATCAACGGTGTACTGGATTTCATCGGTCTGCCCGGCTTTTTCTAAATCTAATTTCAAGACCACATCCACAACAAAGGGTTGCCCAATTTCGCGCTCGGAGTCATAAAGGCCGTGGTAACCGAGTCCTTCAATACCGGTAACTCTGATTTTGTCGCTCACGCCGCCACTCTACTCTGCTCTATTTTTTGCGAAAGCACTTACCGTCGCGATTGCGTCACGATGTGGTTTTACTGAATGGGTGCGCACCGCCCAGATGTTTTGCTTTGCCATCATCGCGGTGACGGCAATAGATGCAAATTCCCTTTCATCAGGATTAACGGCTCCTGTGAGCTCTCCGAGAAACCTCTTTCTGGAGGCACCAACCAGGATTGGATAACCCAAAAGCGCTATTCGATCAATGTTTTTTAGCAGCTCCCAGTTGTGTTCGGGAAGCTTAGAAAACCCCAGACCGGGATCGATGATGATTTGTTCAGGATTTACCCCAGATTCAATTGCCGAGTCAATCCGCGCCTCTAACTCCTCTTTTACCTCTTTAACTACATCCTTATATGTAGCGAGCTCCTGCATATTTTTAGAGTGGGCCCGCCAATGCATGATGATGTACTGCACCTGCGGATTATCAGCAATCACTTGATACATTTTGGGATCTGCTAATCCGCCGCTAACATCATTTACATAAAGAACGCCAAGCTTGATTGCTTTAGCCGCAACATTCGCTCTAGTTGTATCAATTGAAATCTGAATTTGTTGCTTTGCTAACTCGGTAATAACTGGAATTACTCGACCCAACTCCTCGGCTTCACTTACCCGCTCTGCTCCGGGTTTAGTTGATTCGCCTCCCACATCAATTATGTCGACGCCCTCTGCAATCATTTGGTTGGCACGGGCCAAAGCATCTTCCAGTGAGAAATGTCTGCCACCATCGGCAAAAGAATCTGGGGTGACATTCAAAATCCCCATTACCAGTGTGGTCATAGAAACTACTTGGTTGTTATTAGTGACATCGCTTCGGCGCGGGTCGCTGGATCGCGCAACATGCCACGCACAGCACTTGTGATGGTGCGGGCCTCTGATTTACGAACACCGCGCATGGACATGCAGAGATGTTCACAATCAATAATCACAATGACGCCACCTGGTTGTAAGACCTCCACCATCGCATCAGCGATTTGTGAAGTTAATCTTTCCTGCACCTGTGGACGTCTGGCGTATAAATCAACTAATCGAGCTAGCTTTGATAATCCAGTAACTTTCCCAGAAGCCCCGGGGATATAACCGATGTGGGCTACGCCGTGAAAAGGGGTCAGATGGTGCTCGCAGTGGGAGAAAACCTCTATATCTCGCACAATTATCAGCTCTTCATGTCCGATATCAAAGGTTGTAGTTAATACATCCTTTGGCTCTTGATACAGCCCTTGAAAGTTCTCTTGCAAAGCACGCGCCACTCGCTTTGGGGTATCACGCAAACCATCACGGGTTGGATCCTCGCCAAGTGCAAGGAGAAGTTCAGTTACCGCTTTTTCCGCGCGCTGCGCATCGAACTGCTTACTCATCCTTAGTGGCGGATTTCTTTTTGCGCTTTGGTTTTTCTTCAGTAGCGGTTCCGTTGTTACGTGGCTTTAGAGCTACCGGTGGAATTCGGGATGGTTGACGTTGTGAAGATCCGGTCCAAGCAGGACGCTTTGGACGCATCGCAACATTTTTAAAGATAATCTCAATCTCTTCCTTATGAAGAGTTTCTTTTTCTAATAACTCTTCAACTAGTGAATCTAAAATCGAGCGGTTCTCAATCAAGATTTCATAAGCCTCTTGATGCGCACCTTCAATCAAACCTCTGATCTCTTGATCAACTCTTGAGGCGATGTCCTCTGAGTAATCTCTTTGATGTCCATAATCTCTACCTAGGAATGGTGCTGCATCACTGGTGCCAAGTTTGATAGCGCCTAGTTTTTCAGTCATGCCGTATTGGGTAACCATGGCACGGGCCAAAGTTGTAGCTTTCTCAATATCATTTGAAGCACCAGTGGTTGGATCATGGAATACCAACTCTTCTGCAGCGCGACCACCCATTGTGTAAGCCAATTGATCCAACATCTGATTGCGGGTAGTTGAGTATTTATCCTCATCTGGCAACACCATTGTGTAACCCAACGCATGACCACGCGGCATGATGGTGATCTTGTGAACCGGATCGGTATGTGGCAAGGCGTGAGCTACTAGCGCGTGACCACCTTCGTGATACGCGGTGACGCGACGCTCTTCCTCGCTCATAAGCCTTGATTTACGTTGCGGACCAGCCATTACGCGATCAATTGCCTCATCTACATCATCCCGAGAAACAATTTTGCGATTTTCTCTGGCGGTCAACAAGGCTGCTTCATTTAAGACATTGGCAAGATCAGCACCGGTAAATCCTGGGGTGCGACGGGCAATGCCAAGTAAATCCAAATCTTTTTCCAAAGGTTTATTTTTAGCGTGAACTTTTAGAATCGCTTCGCGACCTTTTACATCAGGGCGATCAATTCCAATCTGGCGATCAAATCTTCCAGGACGCAACAAAGCTGGATCAAGAATGTCTGGACGGTTTGTGGCAGCAATCAAGATAACTTGATCATGCGGTTCGAAACCATCCATCTCAACCAACAATTGATTCAGGGTTTGCTCACGCTCGTCATGACCGCCACCCATACCAGCACCGCGATGACGACCCACGGCATCAATCTCATCAACAAAGATAATTGAAGGCGCGTTTGCTTTTGCTTGATTAAAGAGATCACGTACACGTGCTGCACCAACACCCACAAACATCTCAACGAAATCAGAGCCAGAGATTGAATAGAAAGGAACCTTTGCCTCACCGGCAACAGCGCGGGCCAACAAAGTCTTACCGGTACCTGGAGGACCAAAAAGCAAAACACCCTTTGGAATTTTGGCACCAATCTCTTGATACTTTTTTGGATCAGCTAAGAAATCTTTAATTTCGCGGAACTCTTCAATCGCCTCATCGGCACCGGCAACATCGGCGAAGGTAACCTGCGGAACCTCATTGTTGTGAAGTTTGGCCCGTGATTTTCCGAAGGAAAATACCCGTGATCCACCTTGCGCCTGTCCCATAAGGAAAAAGAGCAGAAAGGCCAACAAGATGATTGGTCCAAGTGTGAAGAGAATTGATACAAAGATATTGGTGCGTGGAACATTTACATCCCACTCTTTCGGCGGCTGATTTGCCGTTAATAAATCAACTAAAACCGGCTCCTGGCCGGTCACATACGAGGCCTCCACCTTGGTAGCGCCATTGATAGCTTGGCCAGGCTTTAAAACCAATTGAATTTTCTGATCCCGGTCAACGATCTTGGCTGATTCAACCTCGCCACGGGTAATCGCGGCCATCGCTTGAGAGGTATCAATCTTGGTGAACTGATTGCCACTTGATGAGATCTGACCAAATATTGTTACTGCGACAATTGCAGTCAATATCCAAAACAAAGGTTTACGGGTAAGTTTCTGACGCTGCGGTGCTTTACCACTTTGTTTTGGTTTGGATTGTGACATCCGAGGTTTTTTAATTTTTTGTTTTTCAGCCATGGTTACTCGTACATATGCTTTGCTAGAACACCAATGAAGGGCAGGTTGCGGTACTTCTCATTGAAATCAAGTCCATAACCAATAACGAAATCCTTAGGAATATCAAAACCAACATACTTCACATCAACTTTGACCAGCGCTGATTCTGGCTTGCGCAGCACCGTCATAATCTCAACTGATTTTGCGCCGCGAGAGTTTAGGTTGGTTTTCAACCAATCAAGGGTTAAACCGGTATCGACAATGTCTTCTACAATCAAAACATTGCGGCCAGTAATGTCCTTATCTAAATCCTTCAAAATTCGAACTACACCCGAGGATTTGGTACCTGATCCATAAGAGGAGACCGCCATCCAATCCATTTCAACATGGCGATTAATGTGGCGTGATAAATCAGCC
>JBEAXZ010000073.1:0-5152 GCA_041159565.1 Actinomycetota bacterium
GCTATTACTACCGCCTGGGTTTGAGGATGTACGCGAGAATCAATCAAGAAAGATGCGTCATCAGGCAGTTTGGAGCTTCTCCTAGCCAAGGTCATCGCCTCAGCTGCAGCGGTAGATTCATCAAGCATCGATGCGTTACAGATTGGTAATCCCGTTAGATCACTAACCATTGTTTGAAAAGCAAATAAGGCTTCAAGTCGACCTTGGCTAATCTCGGGTTGATATGGAGTGTAAGCGGTATACCAAGCGGGGTTCTCTAAAACATTTCTTAAGACAACTGGAGGGGTAATCGTGCCGTGATAACCCATTCCGATTAAGGATTCATAAACTTGATTCTCAGAGGCTAACCTTCTTAGTTCAGCAATAGTTTCTACCTCTGAAGCAGCAGGCGGCAACTGCTGGCCAAACTTCTCTAATAACTTAATTGAATCCGGTAAAACATCGGAGATGAACTTATCTAAATTGTTGTATCCCAACTCATGAAGCATGGTTGAAATCTGATCATTTGATGGACCGATATGACGATCTACAAACTCTCCCCTAGCCATGGCGAGAAGAATAAGGGTTTGGAGTGTTTTATGCCCCGCGTAATTTACGGCGCGCTGCCAATTCATCATTGGCATCAGATTGGCTTACCGCAGAACCATCCTGCAGATTTTCAGCCTGTAGATGAGAAAGGGAACCCTCAACCTCATTCCAAACTTTGCCAATTGCAATACCAAAGACACCTTGCCCGCCTTGCAATAGATCAAATATCTCTTCAGAGTTGGTGCATTCATAAATTGAGGAACCATCGCTCATCAAGGTGATACGGGCTAAATCATCAACGCCGCGCTCCCGAAGATGGGTCACCGCGGTTCGGATATTCTGCAAGGAAACCCCGGTATCAAGTAACCGCTTAACAATCTTTAAAACTAAAATATCTTTAAAACCGTATAAACGAGCAGATCCAGAACCGGCCGCTCCCCTTACAGTTGGCTCCACCAAACCGGTTCGAGCCCAGTAATCCAATTGGCGATAAGAGATTCCTGCAGCTGCACAGGCTGATGCACCTCGATAACCCAACTCTAGGGACTCTGAACCGCTCATGAGGGGAAGCCTCGCATATCTACTTGAAATACAGGGATAGGTCCCAAAGGTAGAACCGCATTGACCGGTATTCAACAACCGACACACTTAAAACCTAAACTAGAGGTTTAGAGTTTTACCCTGCGAAATCCTCGGGAGAGATTTGATCTAGGAACTCTTTGAAACGCTCAACCTCATCTTCTGCCTGCTCTGGAAGTTCAATTCCGGCATCCTCTAGGAGCGCTTCGCTTCCCAAAATTGGAGAGCCGGTTCGCAGCGCCAGAGCAATAGCATCACTGGGCCGTGCGGAAACCGCTACTCCTCCTTGCAAGTTCAAGACCGCGTAGAAGATCCCATCCCTCATCTCAGTCAAATGAACTGAATCCAGCGCTATGCCCAAACCTTCCAAAAGATCCCTCATTAGGTCATGGGTTAGTGGCCGTGGCGGGGTCACACCTTGTTGGGCAAAAGCAATGGCCGTGGCCTCTACAGCTCCCACCCAGATAGGCAAGAACCTTGAACCACCAATCTCCTTTAAAAGAACTATAGGTTGATTGGATGGCATCTCAACCCGCACCCCAATCACATCCAGGGCGTGAAAATTCATCGGGCTCGATTCAAACCAGAACGAACCAAAGCCGCGTGTAATCGGACGGAGAGCGAAGCAATCTCCCGGGAAACCTCTTGGGCCCGAGCTTTCGAGTCTGGATTTTTTTGTCGCAATAGCGGGGTAATTACCTGTTCCACTAATCCAACCTCGCGATCTGCCGCTGTCTTGAAAGCTCTTAAATGTCTACCTTCGATACCGAAAGCAGAGATCTCAGAGACAACCTTTGCGACTGTTAGAGCGTCGCCGTCATAATGACGACCCTTAATCTCCACCAAACCATAACTTTCCAACTCTGCAAGTTGCTCTTCCGAGATTCCCGAACTGGTCAATAACTCCTCACGAGATAAACGCATCTCGGTTTGCTCTACAAAAGCATTTGGCGAAATTGCGCCATCAACTGTTGCTAGACGAGCGATTGGCGCTGCACCTGGAGTTGGCGCAGGTTGAAGTCCACGATCCAAAGCATCCAAATTATCTTTGATTACTTTTAAGGGAAGGTATTGGTCGCGTTGCGCGAGCAAGACATATCGCAAACGCTCTAAATCAGCTGTAGTGAATTTGCGATAACCAGATGGTGTGCGCTGTGGCTCAATCAATCCCTCTGATTCAAGAAATCTTATCTTCGAAATCGTAACATCGGGAAATTCGGAACGAAGCTTACCTAGAACCTCTCCAATACTTAAGTACGCGCGGGCGGGAACACTCATCCTCTTACCTTTCCTCCAATGAAGAAGTGCATTTTGAATTTTCCAATATTCAATTCCATGCCGTCAGATAAATTGGCTCGTGCCTCCACCTTGCCATTCACGTATGTGCCGTTAAGACTGCCCAAATCCTTAACTTGGTAGCCATCAACCGCTTTTGAAATCTCGGCATGTTTACGTGAGACCGTTACATCATCAAGAAAAATATCATTCTCAGGAGATCTTCCGATTGTTGTTAGAGCGGTATTAATTAAGAACCGAGCACCCTTTGAGGGACCACTTAAAACTATTAACATCGCAGAACCTTCTGGGAGGGCACCAATCACATCTTTTTCAGCTTGAGTCGCTTTTTCGAGAAGAGCTGATGAATCCTCTGAGACGGCGCGAAGTCCGGCGAGATGAATAGTGGTAGTTAGATCATTTTTAACCACTTTCTTCTCCACTTCATCACTCCCCTTCAATTTCAACCTAACCTTTACGTTGAGGCTGACACTAGGGTTTAGGCAGGGGGTGAGTCAAGCGGGCAAATCAGGAAATTAGTGAGTTATATCCAGCGCTATCTAAGAGGGATGAGAGCTCAGATTCTGAAGAGATTTCGACCTCGTAAATCCAGCCAGCGCCATATGGATCTTGGTTAAGGGTTTCTGGCGCTGAATCCAAATCTTGATTCACGGAAACCACGACTCCACTAAGTGGAGCGTAAATCTCCGAAACACTCTTGGTTGATTCCACCTCGCCGCAAACCTTTCCTTGGCTATGCGTGTCACCAACTTTCGGAAGTTGAATATAGACAATGTCGCCCAACGCGCTTTGTGCGTAATCGGTGATACCTATTTTGTAACGATTGGCGTCACTAGCCTGAACCCATTCATGATCCTTGGTGTATTTCAATTCCGCAGGAACCAGCGACATCTCATCTCCTTAGGTTGTTTATCTTTATTTTTCTTTTCTGGGACCAGCTAGCAGTTTAAACCCAGAGCGAGCGTAACCGATGCCGGTCCAGAGGTATAACGCAATCCCCCACCCGGCAAAGCTCCACCCAAACACAAAGGCCAGGTCAGCACCCATGCCAGAGATTGATTTTGTTAATAATAAGAGCGGCAAAGCATACAAAAGGTTAAAGGTTGCAGCCTTTCCTAAATATGTCACCTTCCAAGGACCATGACCTTTGTTTTTCAGGAGCACCAACAGGATCGCCAAAAATAGATCTCTGGCTAAAATTGAAAATAACACAAATATCGGCACAACCTCTGTTGCGTACATAGCGATAAGAACCGTGATGATGTACAGACGATCCACCGCTGGATCCATCAACTCTCCAAAGCGAGACTCCTGACCCCATGCCCTGGCTAACTTTCCATCAAAGTAATCAGTGGCGCCGGCAACCATAAGTACCAAAACCGCCCAGGTTAATTGCTCTGTTGCCAGGACCAACCAGAGAAATAACGGAACCCCGAGCGCACGCAAAGCGGTAAGTAGGTTAGGAATCGTTAACACGTCGGGACGACAGGATTTGAACCTGCGACCACCAGACCCCCAGCCTGGTGCGCTACCAAGCTGCGCTACGTCCCGTAAAGCTTGTCAGGCGGAGCCGATACTAGCGTTCACGTATACGAACTGAGACCCTGATTGGAGAACCGGTGAAACCAAACTCCTCCCGCAATCTACGTTCGATAAATCTCCGATAAGAGGCTTCGAGAAACTCAGTCGCGAAGATAACAAAGGTGGGCGGCGCGATTCCTGCCTGGGTTGCAAAGAGAATCTTTGGCTGCTTTCCACCACGGATTGGCGGTGGGTTACTACCTATTAACTGACCAAGGAATGAGTTCAACTTTGCGGTTGGGATTCGCTTTTCCCAGCTTTCTAAGGCTTTCTCAATCGCGGGCAGCAACTTGTCCTTATGCCATCCTGTCTTAGCCGAGATATTTACCCGCGCCGCCCATTCCACCTGATCAAAGTTTCGTTCGCTTTCCTTATCCAGCGAAACTCTGCGATCCTCATCCACCAAGTCCCACTTATTCATTCCTATAACTAAAGCTTTACCAGAATCCTCGACCATCGAAATTATTCGCAGATCCTGCTCCGTGATTGGAACCGAAGCATCGATGACCATTATGACTACTTCAGCATTTTCTATGGCCCGTTCTGTTCGCAAAGTTGCGTAGTAGTCAGAACCGGAGGCTTGATGTGCCCTTCTGCGAATTCCTGCTGTGTCTATAAATCTCCAAGTCGTGTCATCAATATCAATTAACTCATCGATTGGATCTCTTGTGGTTCCTTCAGCATCATCAACTAGGGCGCGAACGGAACCAGCAAAAGAATTTAGCAAACTGCTTTTGCCAACATTTGGTCTACCTACAATTGCAACTCTTCTAAATCCATCATCGACTCGGCTTTGCCCAACCTCAGGCAATCTAGTAACAATTTCATCAAGCAGATCACCACTACCTCGACCATGTGCCGCTGAAATGAAATACGGCTCACCCAGCCCCAGGTTCCATAGAGAGTGAGCCTCAAGCTCATCCTTTTCACTGTCTACTTTATTGGCGATCAGCATGACTGGTTTCTTGCTTTTTCGCAGAACTGAAATCAATGCATCATCATCAGATTGCTGACCGACCTGGGCATCGACAACAAATAGCACCAGATCCGCATCCACTATTGCAGACTCAGCAGCTTCCGATATTTTTAACGCAATACCCTCTGAGGTGGGCTCCCAGCCTCCAGTGTCTACTACGAAAAAAGATTTCCCATTCCACTCCGCTTCGTA
>JBEAXZ010000074.1:0-5146 GCA_041159565.1 Actinomycetota bacterium
ATTACAGGGAGCAAACCTGAGCCGACTTGAATGTTAATGAACATTGAGAGCAAGGATGCGCCCAAGACCACTTCCGGCGTTGCCATGGGTAGGAAGATCAATAGGTTTGTTGTCCCTCGACCACGGAAGTTGTACCTACCAAGAGCGAAGGCGATCATTGTTCCCATCACCGTAGCCAATATCGTGGCGGGTATCCCGACTTTAAATGAGTTGCCTAAAGCCTCACATATACCTATAGGTTCACAAGGGTTAAGCCAAGCCGTCAGCGTAAATCCCTGCCATGAGATATTGCGTTTTTGTGCATCATTAAATGAAAAAGCTACTGTGTAGAAAATAGGCAGAAGAATAAAAAATATAGCTAAAACAGCGTAGATTCGAATTAAGTTTTTAGAAAGCCAATGCGTCATACGAGTTCATCCGTTCCTAATCGGCGGATGTAAATTACGACCAATACCAAAATAGTCGCCATCAAAATAAATGAGAGGGCAGCAGCTGTTGGGTAATCAACCACCCTAAAGAATCTGGAGTTAATCACATTTCCAATCATGTAATTTTCTGGACTGCCTAGTAGTTGAGCATTTATGTAATCACCTGAAGCAGGAATAAATGTGAGCAAGGTCCCCGCAACAACTCCTGGGGCTGACAATGGCAAAGTCACTTTGCGAAATGTTGTGACGCCGTTTGCGTAAAGGTCGCCAGAGGCTTCCAAAAGTCGATAATCAATACGATCTAATGAGGCATATATTGGCAATGTCATGAATGGAAGGAAGTTGTAGGTCAATCCGAGAATTACAGAGAATGCTGTAGCGGTAATGGTCGCCTCGGGTGGAAGAATTCCCAGAAATTGCAGGGCAGAGACCACCGGTCCTTCGGCTCCCAAGATCTGCTTCCAAGCCAGTGTGCGCAATAAAAATGAGGTGAAGAACGGAGCTACAACCAAGATTAACATTAAGTTTTTCCACGGCCCGCTTCGGAATGCGATGGCATAAGCCAATGGGTAGGCGATTGCGAGTGCAAAAAGAGTCGCAATCAATGCATAGAGGAATGAGCGGAAAAACTGTTCTTGATTATTTACAAATGCATCAACAAAGTTTGAAAACCGGAAGGTTTGTACAAACTCTCCTGTTTCAAAAGTTGGTGCGGGGGTCTTAGTTGAGGTTTCAGCGAGATTGATTAAGGGGAAAGCAAAGAAGATCAGCAGCCAAGTAAGTCCCGGTGCCAACAAGAAGTAAGCCATACGTTTTGCGCGCTTCTTTGGCGCATGAGCTTTGTTTCCTACCTCTGCATGAGCCAGCGCCATTGCTTAGCTACTTTGCTTGAGAAGGGTCTGTGCCGTCTAAGGCAAAGGTGAACTGTGGTTCCCATGAAAGAGTTACAGCATCACCCTTCACGAGATCGGGCGCTCCTCCATCATTCTGTTCAAAAACCATAAGCTCTTGCTTCCATGGCATCTCCACCATGTATTGCGTGCTAACTCCAAAGAATGAAATATCAGTGATTATTCCGCCAGTGAGGACATTGCCGGTGGCTGAGCTGCCTGCATCGTGCAATCGGAACTTCTCGGGTCGAATACCAACCTTAACCGCTTTGCCACTTGCGTTGTTGCGAGAATTCGGAAAAACAATACGAACCCCATGAAGATTTGCGATCACATTATCCCCATCAGTGCCTTCAATAGAGCCATCGATAAAGTTTGATTGTCCTAAGAAGTTAGCCACAAAAACCGTACGTGGATTTTCATAAAGTTCTGCTGGTGAGCCCATCTGCTCAATGCGTCCATTGTTCATTACCGCAACAGTGTCAGCCATGGTCATGGCCTCTTCTTGATCATGGGTAACATGGACGAAGGTAATGCCGACCTCGGTTTGAATCCACTTCAACTCAATCTGCATTTGGCGACGCAACTTTAAGTCAAGAGCGCCTAAAGGTTCATCGAGAAGTAGAAGTGCAGGCTTATTTACTACAGCTCTGGCAAGGGCAATCCGTTGTTGCTGCCCTCCCGACAGTTGACCCGGCTTGCGGCTCTTGAGATGCGAAAGTTCAACTAAATTTAGAACTCTCTCAACCTCTGACTCAACATTTTTAATGCCTCTGCGTCTTAAACCAAAAGCGACGTTTTCAAAAATCGTTAAGTGCGGAAAAAGGGCATAGTTCTGGAAAACTGTATTGACAGGTCTCTCATAAGGCTTAGTGTCTGTGATATCAGTACTGCCAATGGAGATAGTGCCGGAGGTTGGTTCTTCCAAACCTGCGATCATCCGAAGGGTTGTTGTTTTGCCGCAACCAGAAGGTCCTAGTAAGGCAAAAAATGAACCCTTCGGAATCGTTAATGACAGGTCATCAACAGCAGTGAAGTCACCAAATGACTTAGTTACATGGGATAAAACTAAATCCCCTTGTACCTTTTTCGGTTCGCTCACACGAAACTACTTATGCACCGATTGCTTCTTGGAATGCGGCAGCGAAATTGAACTCCTCTTCCGCATCCAAACCACGAAATACCTTAACCTTAGAAAGTGTTTCGGCATCAGGGAAAATGAATGGGCTATTCGCTAGCTCAGGATCAATCTTCTCCATCTCGGCCTGCGCACCTTTAACTGGGCAGATGTAGTTAACCCATGCTGCAACCTCAGCAGCAATGGCTGGGTCGTAATAATGGTTCATCAAAGCTTCGGAGTTAGCCTTGTTAGCTGAGGTTGAGGCAACCAACATATTGTCGCTCCAGAGAGTGCCACCTGACTCAGGAATCGCAAAACCATAGTTCTTTCCATCTAGGTTTTCCGAGAACATGTCGCCACTCCAACCGATTGCAGCAACAGCATCTCCGTTAGCCATATCTTCGAGGTAATCATTTCCCTTTACCTGACGGATAAATCCATCGGAGATTAGTTTCTTGAAGTAATCAATTCCATTCATAAACTGATCTTCAGTGAATGGCTGGGAAATATCGACACCTTGGTATTGCAGAATAATTCCCATTGTGTCCCGCATTTCGGACAGTACTACTACACGTCCTTTGTTTGCAGGAGCAAAGATCTGTTCGATTGAAACAACATCATCTTTGATTACATCTTTATTCCAGCAGAAACCAGCAAATCCAGATTGCCAAGTCATCGAATAGTTTCTGCCAGGATCGAAGGCGACGTTAGCTAGTGTGTCGAGGATATTACCTTTATTTGGAATATTTGCCGCATCGAGCTCTTGCGCGTAACCCAGACGAATCCATCGAGCAGCCATCCAGTCGGTAGGTGTGACAATGTCATAACCAATATCTTTACCGGCCTTTAAGTTTTCTTGCACTAAAGCAAAAAACTCATCATTGTCGTTGTACTTAACGAGGTAATCAACATCAATTCCAGTGCTCTCAATAAATTTATTGAGTGATGGATAGGTTCGCTTTCCATCAACTTTCTTTGCATCTAGATAAGCGGTCCAGTTAGCCCAACGAACTGTTCCGCCAACATCCTCAGGAGAGCCAGCTCCGCTTGGCTCTGAATCGCTAGAACAGGAAGCTAGAAATGCAGCTCCACCTATAGCTCCAGCTCCAACTAAAAGCGAGCGACGAGTAATTTGGGCCTTGATAATTTCACGGGCCTCGGGCGATAGTGAGTTTATGTCTTTCTTCATCGTTTCACTTTCTGGTTCGGTTACTAGGACTGGGAATTTGGGGAAATCTATCAGGCGTTGAGATTAGTCATGACATGTTTGATGCGTGTGTACTCCTCAAATCCATAGCCTGAGAGATCCTTGCCATGGCCGGAATGCTTGAACCCACCATGAGGCATCTCAGCCACCATTGGAATATGGGTGTTAATCCAGACGCATCCGAAATCAAAGGCCTTGGCCATACGCATCGCGCGACCATGATCCTTGGTCCAAACACTTGAGGCCAGGCCGTACTTCACTCCATTGGCATGGCGCACCGCCTCCGCCTCATCCGAGAACTTCTGAACCGTAATCACAGGAGCGAAAATCTCATTTTGAATCATCTCATCATCCTGACGCAGGTCAGCCACAACTGTGGGGCTCCAGAAATAACCTGGGCGATCGATGGCTGAGCCACCTGCGGTAACGCGGGCATGAGCTGGAGCGCGATCTAAGAAACCCTTTACTCGAGCGAGCTGATTGGCGTTGTTAACTGGTCCGACCAGAACATCCTCTTCAGGCATACCTACCTTGATGACGTTTTTAGCCTGCTCAGTTAGAAGCGCGACTACATCTTCATATGCGCTGGCCTCAACCAAAACACGGGTCGCCGCGGTGCAATCCTGTCCGGCATTAAAGTAACCAGCAACCGCGATCCATTCGCAGGCCGCCTCAAGATTGGCATCATCAAAGATGACTACTGGTGCTTTGCCGCCTAGCTCTAAGTGCACCTTCTTCAAATCCTTAGCTGCGCTACTTGCAACCTCCATACCGGCACGAACTGATCCGGTAATTGAAATGAATTGTGGAATCTCATGTTCAACTAAATGCTTTCCGGTGTCACGATCTCCGACCACCACGTTGATAACACCTTCCGGCAAAAACTCCTGCATCAACTCCGCCATCCAAAGTGTTGAAACAGGGGTTGTATCACTTGGCTTTAAAACGACTGTGTTACCGGCAGCGATGGCTGGTGCCCATTTCCAAACCGCCATCATCATTGGATAGTTCCAAGGTGTCACCTGTGCGCAAACACCGATTGGTTCGCGACGTATGAAAGAGGTATGCCCCTTGAAATACTCTGCGGCGGATCTGCCTTCGAGATGGCGAGCTGCTCCGGCAAAGAAACGAATCTGATCCAACATCGGACCAATCTCTTCTGCCCGGGTAACTGCGATTGGCTTACCGGTATTTTCACTTTCAATCTTGATTAACTCTTCAGAACGCGCCTCAATTGCATCAGCAATCTTGTTGATTGCTTTTTGTCTCTCACCCGGAGTTGATTCTTTCCAAACTTCAAATGCACTCTCTGCTGCCTTCATCGCCTTATCAATATCAGCCGCATTTGAAACTGGAGCCTTTGCAAAAACTTCACCGGTTGCGGGGTTGATTAAATCCTGTGTCTTATCAGAGGATGAAGCAACACTTTTGCCGTTGATGAAATTCTGTAGAGTCTTCAAGCTAAACCTCCGGGTAGTTGATGTGGAGAGTTTAGTTAGCG
>JBEAXZ010000075.1:0-5106 GCA_041159565.1 Actinomycetota bacterium
GCTTTCTGCTACCGCACCACAGGATGTCAGCATCTTTACCCGGGTCGCGCGCCGAGATCTATTGCAGGATGATGCAAATGAGTTCATGTTTATGCGCCCAGGCCAGAAGTTAACTGAGGTTCTAGTGAAAACTGATGACAAGGTAATCGATGGAATGGTCCGCGGTGTCGCCGCATCAACCATCGGCAGCGCGCGCGGTATGCGCAAGATACAAACTGGTTATGTTCGTAACTATGCACTTCTTATTCTGCTCGGCGCACTCGCCGCATTTGTAGCAATCTTGGTGGTGACACTATGAACCTACTAACCAGCATGGGTGCGTTGCCACTTCTTGGTGCGCTACTAATCGCTTTGTTGCCGGCTGCAAACTCCAAGTTAATAAAGCAGGCTGCTTTTGCAGTTTCCTTATTGGTGGCAGGCGTTGGATTTGCTGCTGCATTTGGTTTTGATAAGAGCGTTACTGAGTTCCAGTATGTAGAGCGGTTCGCTTGGATCCCGGCTTTGGGAATCAACTATCAACTAGGCATAGATGGCATTTCTCTGATTCTGATTCTGCTCTCTGTGATTTTGGTACCGATTGTTATTTTGGCGGGCTGGAATGAGTCAGAGAATGGTCGCTTCAGTGTTAAGACCTTCTATGTGCTGACTTTGATTCTAGAAACCATGATGATTGGTGTCTTCGCCGCTACCGATGTCTTCCTCTTCTATGTCTTCTTCGAGGCGATGTTGATTCCGGTCTACTTCCTAATCGGTGGATATGGTTCAGGGGAGCGTCAGGCAGCTGCTGTGAAGTTCCTGCTTTACAGCTTATTTGGCGGGCTTTTGATGCTGGCTTCCATCATCGGCCTCTTTGTTATCTCCGGTAATCAAATCGGCCGCACGATGGATATTGAGGCGCTTTCAACGCTGCAGATTGATACCACAACACAAAACTTCTTGTTCCTCGGATTCTTTATCGCCTTTGCGATCAAAGCTCCGTTGTGGCCAATGCACACTTGGTTGCCAGATGCTGCCAAGTCAGCAACCCCAGGAACCTCAGTCTTGTTGTTAGGAGTTCTGGACAAAGTTGGAACTTTTGGAATGATTCGGTATTGCATCGAGCTATTCCCTGATGCATCACGCACCTTCACGCCGTTGATTATCGTACTTTCAGTAATCTCAATTCTTTACGGCGCCTTCTTGGCGATTGGCCAGAAAGATATAAAGGGATTGATTGCATTTACCTCAATCTCTCACTTCGGATTTATAACTTTGGGAATCTTTGCGATGACATCTCAAGGACACTCCGGTGCCACCTTGTACATGTTGAACCATGGCTTCTCTACCGCAGCATTGTTCTTGGTAGCAGGTTGGATGATTTCTCGTCGTGGCTCCTCAACTATCGCCGAGTTTGGTGGCTTGCAGAGAGTTACCCCAATCATGGCCTGGAGCTTCTTCATAGCAGGCATGTCATCACTAGCTCTACCTGGATTGTCTAGCTTTGTTAGCGAGTTCCTAGTTTTGGTTGGTACCTATACCCGTTATCCAGTAGCAGCGGTCATCGCTACCTTCGGAATTATCTTGGCTGCTTTGTACATTCTTATTCCAGTACAAAAAGCCTTGCATGGTCCAACCACTCCAGGTAATGAGAATCTGCCTGATCTAAATAAGCGTGAGAT
Source organism: Actinomycetota bacterium (assembly GCA_041159565.1). Classification (GTDB taxonomy): domain Bacteria; phylum Actinomycetota; class Actinomycetes; order Nanopelagicales; family Nanopelagicaceae; genus MAG-120802. Next base: position 1,659 of record JBEAXZ010000075.1, read on the forward strand.
TGCAGCAATCGCGCCAGTCATTGCGGTAATCATCTTCTTAGGCTTCTATCCAAAACCAGCGCTGGACATTATTAATCCAGCAGCTATCGACACGATTTCAAGGGCTGGTTTTAGCGATCCCGCCCCGGTTGTAGGAGGCAACAAATAATGATTTTCGACTCTCCTGCACTGGAATACAGCGCACTCGCTCCGCTATTGGTGATCTTTGGCGCTGCAGTAATCGCGGTAATTGTTGAAGCCTTTGCCTCTGCAAAGTTAAGACCAGCGTTGCAGTTGGCCATTTCTTTAGGTGCGGTAATTCTGAGCTTTGCTCAAGTACTTCGACTTCGGGGAACCCAATCCGCTACCGCTGCGGTTAACTCAGTAGTGGTCGATGGTCCAGTTTTGTTTATGCAGGGAACGATTTTAGTTTTAGCTTTCTTTGCTTTCTTGCTCCTTGCTGACACCGATGCTTTTGCGGCACAAGCCTCTGCAATCCCTGGCTCTAGTGAGGAGCGCACAGCTCTGCAGACCGGCAAGATTCAAACTGAGATCTATCCGCTAACTTTGTTTGCAGTGGGCGGCATGATGCTCTTCCCGGCCGCTAATGATTTGATTACTTTGTTTGTGGCCCTCGAGGTACTTTCCTTGCCGTTGTATTTGATGGCCGGCCTTTCCCGTCGTCGAAGATTGCTCTCTCAGGAAGCGGCTTTGAAGTACTTCTTGCTTGGTGCATACTCATCAGCCTTCTTCCTATTTGGCGCTGCATTCCTCTACGGATATGCCGGGGATGTTTCACTAAAAGCGATTCATGTTGCGGTCTCAGGCGGTTCTTCTAACGAAGCCTTCCTGCTAATTGGATTGATTTCAATTAGCGTGGGATTACTTTTCAAAGTTGGCGCTGCACCATTCCATTCTTGGACCCCAGATGTTTATCAAGGCGCACCCACCCCAGTGACCGCCTTTATGGCAGCGGCAACAAAGGTTGCGGCCTTTGGTGCGATGCTAAGAATTTTTTATGTTGCATTGGGCGGAGCGGTCTGGAGCTGGAAGCCAATGCTCACCGCAGTGGCGATTTTGACCATGGTTGTGGGCTCAGTAATCGCTATCGCACAGCGTGATGTGAAGCGTATGTTGGCTTACTCCTCAATCGCTCATGCAGGATTCTTGCTGACCGGCGTTTTGGCACTGAGCCAGGAAGGTCTTGAGGCCTCGCTGTTTTATCTAGCAACATATGGATTTTCAACCCTAGGTGCATTTGCTTTGGTTACTTTGGTTAGAGATTCATCTGGTGAGGTAACTGATCTAAATCGTTGGGTTGGTTTAGCAAAGCGTTCACCTGGTGTGGCGTTGTTGTTTGCCACCTTCCTGCTTTCCTTTGCCGGTATTCCATTAACCGCAGGTTTTATTGGAAAGTTCACTATCTTTACCGCCGCTTATGACAGTGGAAATATCGCAGTGGTTGTCGCTGGTGTACTTTCTAGCGCAATTGCCGCTTTCTTCTACATTCGCGTGATTGTGATGATGTTCTTTACCGATGCGCAGGATGACACGGTTTCAGTAACCATTCCTTCGCTCTACACAAACCTCACAATCTGGATCGCCGCGATTGCTACTGTAGCTCTAGGAGTTTTCCCAACCCCGGTTTTGGATGCAATTGCATCACTTGCTGTCTTTGTTCGATAGTTAATAATGTCAAACCTCGGGATTCCAAACCTGGATGAAAATCTAGAGGCGGAGTTGGCGCGCGGTCTTAATGAGGTTGAAAATCTCTTAAGCTCACATATTCAAGGTGATTACCCATTGGTGGTTGAGACCTCAAGGCATTTGGTTGAAGCCGGCGGCAAAAGATTTCGTCCACTCATTACATTGATCGCTTCTCACTTTGGTAATGGTCAATCCCGAGAGGTAATCGAAGCCGCGGTGGTTTGCGAATTAACCCATGTGGCAACTTTGTATCACGATGATGTTATGGATGAAGCGCCGCTGCGTCGCGGTGTGGAAAGTGCCAACAACCGCTGGGGCAATACAGTTGCGATTTTGACCGGCGACTATTTGTTCTCAAAAGCCTCAGATTTATTAGCTGATTTAGGGCCTGAGGCGGTCCGGTTGCAGGCTAAAACCTTTGAACGGTTGGTTATTGGCCAGATTCAAGAGACCCAAGGAGCGCCGGCAGGTACCGATTCACTTTCACATTACATTCAAGTAGTAGCAAATAAAACCGGCTCCTTGATTGCAACCAGCGCCAGATTTGGTGCGCTGCTATCTGGTGCAGATAAAGCAACTGTAGAAACTTTGACCACATTTGGCGAAAAGATTGGTATCGCCTTTCAATTAGCAGATGATGTAATTGATATCGCTAGCGACTCAGCACAATCTGGAAAAACCCCAGGTACAGATCTCAAAGAGGGGGTTCCAACCCTAGTCACACTTCGGATTATGAACTCTAATCGCGTAGAAGATGCTGAGTTAAAGAAATTACTTTCTGCACCGATGGATGATGCAACCGTTGCAAAGGTGATTCCACAACTTCGCAACCACCCAGCATTAGAGGATTCAAAGCAGTATCTTCATGATTTAGCTAATGAAGCAAAACAGCTTTTAAACAACCTGCCACAATCACCAGCGCGTAGTGCTCTAGAAAATCTATGCCTGGCCATTGTTGAGCGTACGGCTTGAGCGATACAAATCTCTACTCAACACCGCTAGCGCCAACCAGATTGAGGCAAAGCCAGCAATCTTGGTGCTGGAGATATCCTCGCCATTAATTATCAACCCAATAAAGAACATGATGGTTGGGGTTATGTACTGCAACATTCCAATTGTGCTTAGTGGCAAACGTGTGGTGGAGCCATTAAATAAAAGTAGTGGGACTACTGTGGCCGCCCCAGCGCCAAACAGCAGTAATGAGCTAACCCACTCTTTGCCAAACTCGGCTGTGCCATTTAACTCAATAAAAAATAAGAAAAAGAGATTGGGGAAGAAGGCGAAAAGCGTCTCAACGGAAAGGGTTTCTAAAGCCCCTAAATTCAAGGATTTTTTGATCAAGCTATAACTGCCCCAAGAAATCGATAAAACAAAGGCGATCCAAGGCAAGGCGCCATATCCCACCGTCAGAATCAGTACCCCAATAGAGGCGATAGCCACCGCCGCCCATTGCAAAGGACGTAGCTTCTCTCTAAGCAATAAAACTCCGAAGGTTACATTTATCAAAGGTGTTATGTAATAACCCAGAGCCGCCTCAACAACTCGATCTACGGTGACTGCCCAGATATAAACACCCCAGTTGATGGTCAATAAACCTGATGCCAAGAACAACAGAGAAAGTGTGCGCGAAGCCCGCACCATCACAAATGCACTCTTTATTTGTTTGCGTGCGGCAAGAAGAAATACACATAACAACAAAGACCAAATACCACGATGCGCCAGGATTTCATAAGCACCGGCTTGTTCTACTAATCTCCAGTAG
>JBEAXZ010000076.1:0-5077 GCA_041159565.1 Actinomycetota bacterium
CCACTACTCCTAGGAAGATTGAGATACGGCCGATGAATCCACGTGAAAATGCGGCAAAGAATGCAATTGCAATGAGAGTGATGGTTCCAAGAACTGGGCCAGAGGCTAAGCCACCTTTTGCTGCGCCTGCCAAGTTCAGACCAATGACCATAACGATGGTTCCCGTTACAACTGGAGGAAGCATCCAGTTGATCCAACCAGTTCCAACTGCTTTTGCGACTAATCCAACAAGCGCCAGAAGAACACCAGTTGCAACAACGCCGCCCAGGGCAACAGCCATGCTGTCGCTTTTAACTGAGGCTGCAATCGGAGCTAGAAATGCGAAGGAGGAGCCGAGATAGCTGGGCACCTTGTTTTGAGTAATGATCAAGAAAAGTATGGTTCCAAGACCTGAGAAGAAGAGTGTGGTCGTGGGTGGCAGACCTGTGAGGATTGGAACCAAGAAGGTGGCTCCGAACATGGCTGCGATGTGCTGTAGGCCAACTCCAATGGTGCGTGGCCAACTTAGTCGTTCATCTGTGGAAACAACCTCACCAGGCGCGATGCTGGTTCCGGTTCCGTGAAGCTTCCAAGATAAGAGACTCATATAGAGGTCCTCATTTCTAGAGCGCCCTGGTAGATCGATAGATGACAAGAGGGTGCGGGCAATCTCTAAAGCAGGAGGGTAAGACCGGTGTCTGGTTACCAGGGGGTAAGACGCGCCCAAACTGAGAAATTGATAACGACACCAGATAGATGAGGTTTGCAATACCAAACCGAACCCTTTAATATCCACTCGATATATCGAATCGATATAAATAAAATGGGGGCACAATGCGTTCGCGTTCAGAGTCACTGGAGTTTGCTCTCCTTGGCCTGCTCGTTCAAAACTCCCTGCATGGTTATGAGCTGCGTAAGCGGCTGACCTCGATATTTGGTCCCTTTAGGGCGCTTTCCTTCTCCGTCCTCTACCCCCAGTTAAAGAGGATGTTAGAGGCGGGGCTGATAGCGCAGGCAGAGGTCCCTAAAGGTGGCCGCTCAAAAAGAGTGCGCTTGGTTTACAACATCACCGCGGCTGGAGAGCAACGTTTTTCGGAATTGACGGAATCTGTCTCACCTCAGGCTTGGGAGGATGACAACTTCGAAGTTCATGTTGCCTTCTTCAGCCCAACCTCCACCCGCAATCGACTAAGAATTCTTGAGGGGCGTCAACGCCGCCTTAAGGAAAAGGCTGAAATTCTCCGAGCGGATCTAGAAAAGTCCGCTGTTGGCCTTGATAAGTATCTAATCGAGTGGCGTCGTCACTCGCTCGAAACAGCTGAGCGAGAGATCGCCTGGTTAGAAGAGATGATCAAATCTGAAAGGAAGTCCGCGTGACCTCGACAAATGAAATTCGCGTAGCCATCGTTGGAGTTGGAAACTGCGCAAACTCTCTAATCCAAGGGGTGCACTACTACAAGGATGCACCGATAGACCAGGAGATTCCTGGACTTATGAATGTTGTGGTTGGTGGCTACCACGTGCGTGACGTTAAATTCGTTGCTGCCTTCGATGTCGATTCCAAGAAAGTTGGATTAGATCTTGTCGATGCGATGTGGGCCAGCGAAAACAACACAATCAAATTTGCTGATGTCCCTAAGTCAGGTGTGACTGTTTTGCGCGGAGAAACCCATGATGGCCTCGGTCGCTATTACAAAGAGACTATTACCGAATCCACTGCAGCTCCGGTAGATGTTGTCAAAGCTCTTAAGGATGCAAAAGTTGATGTTCTAGTTTGCTACCTCCCAGTCGGATCAGAAGCTGCTACTAAGTTCTACGCTCAATGTGCAATCGATGCTGGATGTGCTTTCGTAAATGCGTTACCAGTCTTTATCGCCAGCACACCTGAGTGGGCTGATAAGTTCACCAAAGCTGGACTACCCATAGTTGGCGATGACATCAAGTCACAGGTTGGCGCAACCATTACCCATCGCATCCTTACTAAGTTGTTCCAGGATCGTGGTGTTAAGGTCGATCGCACCTATCAATTAAATGTTGGCGGAAATATGGATTTCAAGAACATGCTCGAGCGTGACCGTTTGGAGTCAAAGAAAATCTCAAAGACTCAATCTGTCACTTCGCAGTTGGATTACGACATGGGACCTGGAAATGTACACATCGGACCTTCCGATTATGTGCAGTGGCTGGATGATCGCAAGTGGGCATTCGTCCGTCTTGAAGGTCGTGCCTTTGGCGATGTCCCGCTAACCATTGAATACAAGCTTGAGGTTTGGGATTCACCAAACTCAGCAGGTGTAATTATTGATGCGGTGCGGTGTGCCAAGTTAGCTTTAGATCGCAAAATCGGCGGCCCATTACTTTCGCCATCCAGTTACTTCATGAAATCTCCACCAGAGCAATACTCCGATGAAGAGGCGCTAAATCGCACCCGCGCTTTCATCGATGGAAGGCTTGATAGATAGCGGAAATTGAAAACAGCCCCTTGGGATAACCCAAGGGGCTGTTTCTTGCCCTCGCGGAGAGTGGAGGGATTAAACCGTCACACTTTCAGGGGTGCGACGGAGATGCATGAAGCCGAGTATGGAAAGAATCAACATAATCACACCTCCGGCTACCGCTGCCCAGGATGCATACATTGCAATCTGACCTAACTGCCAAAATGCATAGGCATTGCCCAATAGACCCTTAAGTGTCTCTCCCATAAATAGTGTTTGTCGTTGGCCCATCAATGTTGCAGCATTTGCCGCTAGCTCTGTATTTGTTGGATCAGCCTTCGATGCGGCGCTGGCTGCAAGTGCTGCACCACTCACTTCAGAGTAAGTCTTTCCACCTGCTACGCCCTTAACATGCGCGCCAATGTAGTGCTGGGCATATGCAAATGCTTGTTCTCCAGTGGTTAGCTGTAATCCAGCAAATGGTTCAAGCGCCGCTTGATCCTCTTCGGACAATGCTTTGAAGCTATCGCTATCAGCGGCTGGAATCATTATGTTCTGTACGGTCAATTGATCAGTTACATTTTTATCTGCGAATGAGTAACCCCAGTTGAGCAAACCAGCTGCTACAAATAGAAAAACCGATAAGCCCAATCCAAGCAGGCTTACAACTCGATCAATGGTTCTACGTTTCATAACTACCTCTCCTAAATCTTGTAGTTCTCCAGAGTCTCTGGATGGACCGTTAGGTCTAGTAGTTATAAAACAACTTTTTTAGCTCAAATAACTCTCATTAACGAGTGCTAGCACCTCACAAGATGCTAAAGAGGGCTAGCACTTAGATCTAAATCACTTGAAATAAAGTTTTAATCAATATGGCGATTGCAAATCATTTGACCATTTGGCCCCAGCTCTAGATGCTGGCAAGGAATATTCAATTTATCAAATGCTTTATCACCAAAGTGGGCACGGTATGCCAAAGCAATTAAAACTCGGATATTTATATCCGGGCCGGATTGGACGCCAAGCGCCTTTGCCATTCTGGAAACGGTGTTTTCGACAACCTTTTCGGTATGGGATGTTTCGCGAGCAATCGCGGCATTTGAAAGTCCCTCACAAAGATGTGTCGCAACTAGATGCTCGAAGGGAGTGAGATCCCTAGTCAGAATCGTTAATCGCTCCATGATGCTCTTTCATCGACTTGTCTGATTGAGATAGATAGGATTCGGAGATGACCGAGGTCCTAACTTCCCAAGATGGTGCAATTCTAACCCTCACGCTAAACCGCCCTCAGAAGCAAAATGCGATTACCAGGGATATGTACAGCACTTTGGTCGATGGGCTAAACCAGGCAAGTGATGATTTTGGCATTCGCTGCGTTGTGATAACCCAGGAAGGTCCACATTTCACCGCCGGCAATGATCTTTTTGATTTTCTTAACGCACCGCCTTTAGAGCCGGGCTCGCCGGTGATGAACTTTTTGGAGCAGATTCACAGTTTTCCCAAACCGCTGCTGGCAGCCGTTTCAGGTAATGCGGTTGGAATCGGAACCACGATGTTGATGCATTGCGATGTTGTCGCCGCTTCGACCACCACTCGATTTTCTATGCCCTTTGTGAATTTAGGATTAGTACCCGAAGCGGGCTCCAGCATTCTCTTCCCAAGATTGGCTGGATATCAAAGAGCGGCACAAGTCTTTTTGACAGGTGATGCTTTTAGCGCGGATTATGCAAAAGAGATTGGCTTGATCGCTGAAATAACCGAAACTCCATTGGAGAGAATTTACGAAATCGCGAATCAAATAGCAGCACAACCACCAAATGCGGTGCTGCAGACCAAGGCACTATTAAAGAGCGAGTTATATGACAAAGTCAGCGCCGTCATGAGGGCTGAAGGGGAGTTATTCCAAATGGCCCTGCAATCAGATGAAGCGCGCGAAGCTTTTATGAACTTCCTATCAAAGAAGGGAAAGTAAATGTCTCTAGCGGGTAAACGAATTTTCATCACAGGAGGCTCGCGCGGAATTGGTTTAGCAATAGCTTTGCGAGCAGCCCAAGATGGCGCTTCAGTGGCTATCGCTGCTAAAACCACCGACCCTCATCCGAAGTTGCCGGGCACCATTTTTACTGCTGCCCAAGAGATTGAAGCAGCTGGCGGTAAGGCGTTGCCAATCCAATGTGACCTGCGGGAAGAGGATCAAATCACAGCCTCGGTAGAAAAAGCTGCACAGGCGTTTGGTGGGCTAGATATTCTGATCAACAACGCGAGTGCAATTAATTTAACTCCTACTTTGGCAACCCCAGCTAAAAGATTTGATTTAATGTTTGATGTAAATGTAAGAGGCACTTTTTTAACTTCTCAAGCGGTTATTCCACATCTTCAAGAGAGCGCAAAGCAAGGTCGCAATCCGCATATTTTGACTTTGTCGCCGCCACTTTCCATGAAAGCCAAATGGTTTAAGCATCATGTTGCTTACACGATGGCGAAGTATGGAATGAGTATGTGCGTACTGGGAATGTCAGAAGAGTTCAAGCGAGACAAGATTGCGGTAAACGCTTTGTGGCCCAGAACCGCAATTGATACCGCAGCCCTACAAATGATTCCAGGAGTGGACACCGCAGCCTGTCGCACCCCTGAAATCTTGGCTGATGCCGCTTACATAATTT
>JBEAXZ010000077.1:0-4997 GCA_041159565.1 Actinomycetota bacterium
TCCAATTTTCTATTCATTAAAGCCAGTGCAATTCCAGTCTTTAAGGTAGGAGAAAAGGTTCCGCTTGTGACCTCCCCGATTACCTGTCCTGCTTCATCCAAAACCTTCATTCCAGCTCTGGGAATGCCGCGGTCGGAAATCATCAAAGCCTGAAGGGTTCTGTGGGCTTTATTGGCTTTTTGCTGTTGCAAAATGGATTTGCCCCAAAACTCTTTTTCCCATGCCACAGCCCAACCAGCACTTGCCTCTACGGGGGTTATCTCCATAGAAAGTTCATGGCCGTGCAATGGATATCCCATCTCGGTACGCAAAGTATCGCGGGCACCGAGTCCGGCGACTTGCCCTCCTTGTTCTTTAACCAATGAGAGTAATTTGTTCCAGACCGGCAATGTTTCATCCCATTTAGTTAGGATTTCATAACCTAATTCTCCGGTATATCCAGTGCGACAAAGTGTTATTTCAAAGCCTTCAATCTCCGTCTTCTTAAATGACATGTAATCTAGATCGTTTGCAATTCCGAGATAATTCAAAATCTCATTAGATCTTGGTCCTTGCAAAGCTAAAACTGAAAACTCTCTATGTCTATCTCTAATCTCAATCCCCGCAGGTTTTGCAGCATTTAGTCGTTTTACAACCTCGGCCGTATTTGCTGCGTTTGGAATTAGGAATATCTCCCGCTCAGAAAAACGGTATGCGATCAGGTCGTCAATTACGCCACCCGAAGCAGGGTCACAGATTAAGTTGTATTGCGCCTGTCCATCTTTCAGCCGTTGCAAATCATTGGTCAAAACCGAGTTGAGAAAAGCAAGAGCACCTTCGCCCTGTACGGTGACTTTACCCAGGTGGGAAACATCAAATACTCCTACCGCCTGGCGCACCGCCTGGTGTTCATTCAATACGCCCCCACCATTTACTGCTGGGTATTCAATAGGCATCTCCCAGCCGCCAAAATCAGCAAGTTTGGCTCCAGCACTCTTGTGCAACTCATGTAATGGCGAATATTGACTCACTCCAATAACCTAGCCCAATGCCATCAATTAATGCGACAGATAGTTCAGCAATCAACGATGTCTTGGTAATCGGATTTGCAAGGGACAAGAAGAGCAAGAAATTCTCCCTGGAAACCGGAGACTTAACCTTTGACGCCGCCCCCGTTATTGAGGCTCTGGATGATTTAGGGGCCACGGCGGCTGCTGATGAAGTGATCAAACTCCCCGGCAACGCTACAAAACTTGTCGTATTGACCGGCTTGGGACAGACTCAGAAAAACTATGGACATGAAACCTTGCGTCGTGCAGCTGGCGCGGCAGCCCGCTCCCTGTCAGGTCATAACAGTGCAACATTTGCTCTTCCTGCCAACTCACTTTCAGAGTTCTCAGCAGTTGCTGAAGGTGCGCTGCTAGGAGCTTATGCCTTTGATGAGTTTCGCGGAACTTCAAAATCAGATCGCAAGCCAGCGCTAAAGAAGATTAGTGTTCATAGTAAAAGTGCAAAGAAGTCAGATTTTGCAAAAGCTTTGAAACGTGCCGAAGTAATTGCTAAGTACACCCACATTGTTCGAGACTTAATCAATACCCCGCCGAGTCACTTAACTCCAGATTCTTTTTGTCAGCGTTTTAAGAAGCTAAGCACTGGCAGCAAGGTCAAGGTTGAGATTCTCAAAGATGATCAATTGCGCAAACTTGGGTATGGTGGAATAATTGGTGTTGGTCAGGGATCGGCGAATAAACCACGCCTGCTCCATCTCTCATACACTCCTAAGAATTCTGGGAAGAAACTAACCCGTTATGCCTTGGTAGGAAAAGGAATCACCTTTGATACCGGTGGACTTGCGTTGAAACCAGCTCAGGGTATGGAGGCAATGAAATCTGATATGAGCGGAGCTGCCGCTGTCTCTGCTGCGATTCTTGCGATAGCTGAATTAAATCTTCCAGTAGCAATTGATGCCTGGGCGCCTCTAGCGGAAAACATGGTTAGTGATACCGCAACCAGACCTAGTGACATCATCACCATCTACGGCGGAAAAACGGTTGAAGTTCTAAACCCAGATGCAGAGGGACGTTTGGTTCTAGCTGATGCCATGATGAAAGCTGCGGAGGTTGGCGTAAAAGCTGGTGGGCTAGATGGCCTAATTGATGTTGCAACATTAACTGGTGCGCAGGTTGTCGCATTGGGAACTAGAACCAGTGCGGTAATGACTAACAACTCAGAGTTTTCTGATCGCTTTCTACAAATTGCAGATGGAACAGGAGAACAGTTCTGGCCTATGCCACTTCCTGAAGAGTTACGTGCCTCCCTCGACTCCCCTGTCGCAGATATCGCCAATATTGGCGATCGTATGGGCGGCATGTTGGTGGCCGGACTCTTCCTGAAAGAATTTGTGGCTCCCGAGCTGCCATGGCTGCATTTAGATATTGCCGGACCGGCCTACAACGATGGAAAGCCACACGGCTACACCCCCGTGGGTGGCACAGGTGTCGCACTTCGCACTCTCGTGGCCCTTGCGGAGTCCGCAGCAGGTCGTTGATGCTGGCAGGATAGGACAGTAGTTAGAGGTCAGCTTGTAGGTCAGTAGTAATAAGCAATAGAAGAGTGTGAGGTTCCTGTGGCTAATTTCGACTTGGTAATCCTGGGTGGCGGCAGTGGCGGTTACGCCTGCGCCCTTCGAGCGGCCCAACTTGGTTTACAGGTTGTGCTAATTGAAAAGGACAAGCTAGGCGGAACCTGTTTACATCGTGGCTGCATTCCAACCAAGGCGTTACTTCATGCTGGAGAGGTTGCAGATAGCGCTCGCCACTCCTCTGAGTTTGGTGTTAAAGCCGAATTCCATTCCATGGATATGGTTGCGGTTAATGCATATAAAGATGGTGTCATCTCCAAACTGCATAAAGGTCTACAAGGTCTAGTTAAATCTCGAAACATCACTTATGTCGAGGGCTCTGGAAAATTGGTTTCCCGCGACACCGTTGAGGTGAACGGCCAGCGTTACACTGGTAAAAACGTAGTTCTAGCTACTGGCTCCTACGCCAAATCACTTCCAGGTTTAGAGGTTGATGGCAAAACCATCGTGACCAGTGATCACGCGATGCACATGACCCATGTTCCTAAATCTGTAATCGTTTTGGGTGGCGGAGTAATTGGCTGCGAATTTGCCTCTGTATGGAAATCTTTTGGAGCTGAGGTAACAATTATCGAGGCGCTACCTCATTTAGTAGCACTAGAAGATGAATCCTCCAGCAAACAATTAGAGCGGGCATTCCGCAAGCGTGGCATTAATTTTGAATTGGGCACCAAGTTCAAGAGTGCAACAAAAAATGCAAATGGAGTTACAGTCACTCTTGAAGATGGCAAGAGCTTTGATGCTGAACTTCTTCTTGTTGCGGTTGGACGAGGTCCGGTTTCGCAAGGATTGGGTTATGAAGAACAAGGCATCAAAATGGATCGGGGCTACATCTTGGTTGACGAGAAGTGCCGCACCAATATCCCCGGAATTTGGGCGGTTGGTGATCTGATTCCAACTCTGCAATTAGCTCATGTTGGTTTCGGTGAAGGAATTTTGGTAGCCGAAGAGATTGCCGGCCTCAATCCGCGACCCATCAACTACGACGGCGTCCCGCGTGTTACCTACTCCGAACCCGAGGTGGCATCAGTTGGTTTGACCACGGCTGCTGCAAAAGCAAAAGGTCATGATGTTGTTGAACTTAATTATGATCTAGCAGGAAATGGCAAGGCGCAAATTTTAAAGACCGCTGGTTCAATCAAATTGGTTGCGCAAAAAAATGGACCGGTACTTGGAATTCATATGGTTGGCTCTCGTGTGGGCGAACTTCTTGCGGAGGCGCAGTTAATATTCAACTGGCAGGCAGAGGCCAGTGATGTTGCACCATTGATTCATGCACATCCAACCCTTTCCGAGGCTATGGGTGAGGCTCACTTGGCGTTGGCCGGAAAGCCGCTGCATGCCCATGGATAAAGTTAATGGCTTAAGAAAAGCAATTAGGTTCTGCGGTTTCTGGCAAAGAATGGAGTTAACAAAATGAGTTTCTCGGTGAAGATGCCAGCTCTGGGTGAGAGCGTAACTGAAGGCACTGTAACTCGTTGGCTCAAGTCAGAGGGCGATCAGGTTGCTCTTGATGAACCACTGCTAGAGGTTTCTACTGACAAAGTTGATACTGAGATTCCATCACCTGCCGCAGGAATCTTGCAAAAGATTGTTGTACCGGTAGATAGCGTGGCACCGGTCGGTGCAGAGTTAGCAATCATCGCCGATGGTGCATCTCAAGCCTCAGCTCCTGCCGCTCCGGTTGCAACTCCTTCACCAACTCCAACTGTTTCTACTCCAGCACCAGCTCCTACTCCAGCCGCAGCACCTACTCCAGCTGCAGCACCTTCTCCTGCGCCAACATCAGCACCAGCAGCTAGTGACGCAGCTACACCAGTAGTTATGCCGGCTCTCGGAGAATCTGTAACTGAAGGAACGGTCACACGTTGGTTAAAAAATGTAGGTGACAATGTTTTGGTTGATGAACCATTACTCGAAGTTTCAACTGACAAAGTTGATACTGAGATTCCATCACCTGCTTCTGGCGTTCTACTATCTATTGAGGTTTCTGTTGATTCAACGGTTGCAGTTGGTACTCGTCTAGCAAGTATTGGCGCATCCGGTGCAGCTCCTGCAACACCGGCTCCTGCAGCACCAGCTGCTCCAGCAGCACCTGTTGCTGTGGCACCAAAACCAGTACCTGCACCGCCAACAACTCCTCCGCCATTGATTCCACAAGTAACTCCGCAGGCAGCTGCTCCAGTTTCAAAGCCAGCTGTTGCAACCGGCGTGCTTGATGATGCTTACGTAACACCAATCGTGCGAAAACTCGCTGCTGAGAATGGTGTCAATCTGGCAAATGTAAAAGGAACAGGTGTCGGCGGAAGAATCAGAAAAGAAGATGTCTTAGCAGCGGTATCAAAACCTGCTGTAGCTGCTACAACACCTGCAGTGG
>JBEAXZ010000078.1:0-4967 GCA_041159565.1 Actinomycetota bacterium
GTTATCAGGATTTGAAGTTATGGCTTGTTGTGAAACTAGACCACCAAAAGAGTGTCCTAATAAGTGTGGTTTTTGCAGTTGGAAATGTTTGCTGATTTCCACGACATCTCTTCCAAGAGATCGCATGGAGTAACCATCTTCTCTGTTGGTGTGTGAGGACTCATGTTGTCCCCGATTATCAAATGTCAGAACTCGATAACCTGCCTCAGCTATTAAAGGGGCAAGCAGGGAGAAGTCTTCTTTACTGCCGGTAAAACCATGAACAAGAACGACATCATCTTTATAGGAACTAGTTGGTTCGTAAAGACAAGCTGCTAGAAGTTCACCTTGGACCTCAACAAATTGCGCCATGTTATTCATTGGCATCTACCAGCACATCAAGAGATCGGGAGATCATTTGGTATCTCTGGTAAACATCTCCATTCATTTTGGGCGACCAACCCATTTTTATTCCAAGGTACTCGACAGCTCCTGCGGCTTTTGTCGCCTTGTTTGCCAAATCTGTAGTTAGTAGTGAGTTCAGATCGCCAAACTCAAAACTCGCTGACTTTTTAAATGGTAAGTGCGCATCTATCCAGGGATATCCAAAGTCACTTTCGACGCTTGCGGCACCCGAGAAAATCAACCCCATGAGATGACCACTAGATTTTGCAGAATCAATATGTTCGGTCACCCGGTTTGCATCACGAAGTTCAATTACAGAACGGCCCCAGTTAATGAAAATACCTATAGGAACAGAGGCTAGCTGGATTGCTGCTACCTCTTGTTCGAGTCTCAAGAAACCTTTTTCGGGAGATTGACCATCAACCCATGCATCGCAGTGCTCAATTGCTAATTTAGTGTTGCCCCAATCCCAAGAGGAAACCTCTTCAAGAGATTTTGCCAAAGCGTTAACATCACCCATTTTCCTGGGGGCTGAATGAATTTCAACCGCCGAAACCATTGACTTACCAGCCGTGTTATTAAAGATATCAACGGCTCTTCTAATTTCTTTTAAATCATCTACCGCTGCACTTCTGCCATTTTCGTCACTTGATGCCAAGCCATAGTTGGCATCCTTGCCAACCCTGGACATAACAAAAGGAATAGAGGTAATTACCGCACCAAGATTTGATGGAAAATTATTCAATAACCAGGAATTGTCATGTGGATGAATGGAGCCAAGCCATGGAATCTCTAGGTCAGAGATCCTTTCATCGGAGGCCAGCAATTGAAATAGGGCATCTTCTTGGACTGGATCCCAAACCTTGTGGGCTGGCGAAGCTGGATATGCGCCAACTACATATTTGCCGCTAGGGCGAAAACTTGATTGATTGGCAGCCCGATTCATGTCGAAATCATATTTGACTCATCAATCGAGTGGCTTTCAAAGCAGTATTACGCGCTGGTCCAATATGGTTGTAGCACTAAATAGGAGGAAACATGGCTACATCAACACCGCTTCAAATACCAGCAGAAAGATTAAATGGACTGAGGCGCTACAACGCTATTGCGGGCGTATTTCACTTGGTACAGGCAATCACAATTGTCATTCTGGCAAATGATTTTGCTTTACCGGTTTCAGTTAGTTATCTGCTTGAAGCACCAATACCAGGCGCTAAATTTGAGGATGTTGCATTATTCAATTTCCCAATAGCTATCGGTGTTGCGCTATTTTCTTTATTGAGCGCCGTTGCACACCTTTGGATTGTTGGACCAGGTTTCAAGAGCTACGCAAATGACCTGAGCAATAAGCGGAATATCGCCCGCTGGGTGGAGTATGCGATCTCCTCAACTTTAATGATTATTCTTATTTCCTTAATTAATGCGGTTTGGGACATTGTGGCTTTGATTGCCATTGCTGGCGCAAATGTTGCGATGATTCTTTTCGGTTGGCTACAGGAAAAGTATGAGGAGCCTGGCAAGGGATCTTTGTTGCCATTCTGGTTCGGATGTATCTCCGGGATCGTTCCATGGATAGCGATGTTCTGGTTGTTATTCTCACCTGGCAGCCAGAATGAAGCCCCAGGCTTTGTTTACGGAATCGTCTTTTCCTTATTCCTACTGTTCAACTCTTTCGCAATCATTCAATGGTTGCAGTACAAGCAAATTGGAAAGTTTGCTGATTATCTAGTCGGAGAGCGGGCCTACATAACCCTTTCCTTCATTGCAAAATCTGCCTTGGCTTGGCAGATTTTTGGTGGAGTCTTAGCCCTGTAATTAACCGATTATTGGGCGAAGTTCAATCTTTCTATTACAAGCCTTAGAGCCTTCAGCTGCTAGCTCTAGGGCTTGTTCTTTATTTTCCACTTCAATAATCCAAATTCCTGCTGCAAATTCAGCTGAATCATTTAACGGGCCAGGTGTTTTGGAAATTTGATTGCCTCGGCCATCGACAACCACCGCATCCTGAGGAGACTCCAAGCCAATCGCCAGGAGTCGCTGACCCGCAGCAACCAATTTGTCATTAAAGGCATCGATTGCGGCAATCTCCTCCTTGGAATGGGGGGAGCGGGTCTGGGAATCAATCACTGATAACAAAAACTTCATGGACTCAGTAAATACCATTTGCCAGTTTTTTAAGGTATTTCCTTTACACTCCCGCACATGAATCCCAAAGAAAAAATCGTTTATGAACTGGCGGTTTTATTCATCTTCATTGCCTCTGTATGGACAGCAGCTGAATTGGACTGGGGAATCGGGATGGGTATTTGGGTAGGAGCGGTTCTCTCGGCAGGACTACTCCTGATCTGGGACATCATCGCAAATTAATAAACAACAACCTTCCTGAGTCTGTTGTTGCAACCAAATCCCCACCTGGCATAACCTCTAAATCTCTAACTCTTTCTCCAACATCTATCTGAGTAACTTTGCCAATTTTGTCTGGTGCAGTTAACTCCATAAATATTAAGGATTGTGCTGCCAAAGTTCCCATAACCATATTGTTGGCAAATTGCTTCCAACTCTGATTATTTGGTAGTTGCACCAACTCAGTAGGAGCAACTGATGGTGTCCACTGATAGATCGGTGGTTCGTAACCTGTGTGCACTCCGGTCTTACCTGGCTTTATGTAATCACCAGGACCGTAAGGTGCACCAAAAGTTACGAAGGGCCAGCCATAGTCTTTATTTTGTTTAATTAGATTGATTTCATCTCCACCGCGCGGCCCATGTTCTGAGATGTAGAGATCTGCACCGATAGACAAAATACCTTGAGGATTTCTGTGACCCTGAGAAATTTGCTTCACACTTCTTGCCGATATTTCAAAAACACCGCCGAGCCAACCTCGCGCTGAAACCTGATTTATTTTACGAAAACCTAAATCACCAGTCGTCAGATAAGCGGATTTGGAGTCGATAACCTGCATTCTTCCGGCAGCATGCTGAACAGCTCCGACAGGCACACATGGCTTGCCTAGAAACCATTTCTCCTGTTTAGCAAGAGATTTATTAACTCTGTCCACTGTAAAGCGAAATACCACCAACCGAACACAATTCTGTGGCTTATTTAGTTGAGGGTAAGAGACCAAGAGTTGCAGCCGCTTAGTGTTTTCGCTTAGAACCGCGATATCAGTTGGACCGAAACGAGAGTCACGCTCACGTTCACTTTGTTTTAAGAGCTTTCCTAACGAGATGAGCTGGTCATTTTGATATTGAAAGAGTGTGTCACCTACACGACCCCCGGCCAGCAAAAGAGTGCCATCCTTGAGAACCGCGAGAGCGGCGCCACGTCCACCCTCTACCGCTGTTGTGTATAAATCAACTGATCGAATATTTAACTCTGAAGAATCTGCATTCGCAGAGCTAATTGAGCTAGTGAGCATCAATACCGCTGTTACAGCTGAGATGACGGTCTTCATGTGACTACCTTAAGAACAAATAAGGGCCCCTGCAATTGCAAGGACCCTTGAGTCATTTCTTTATCTATTCACTAGGTTCAGCGGAGATTAAAGCTTGGGAAGCATCACCTGATTAATGCCATGAGCAACCTGCTTGTTTCCCTTATTAATGTCGACCTTGCTTAATAGGACCACAGCATTAGTGTGTTTGGTTGCACGATCAATCAAAGTGATCTTTGTTCCAGCTACCTTGACTCGGAAACTCTGTCCGCCAGCTGAGTTAAGAGTTGCACCATTTGCTTGTAGCGCAGCTGGAGAAAGAATTGGATCACCAACTACTACGTGATACAGCAACACCTTCTCTAGAGTTTCAGCACCCAAGGTAGCAACCGCAGCTGCAATTGCATCCTCACTGCGAGGCGCCTTTCCGGTTAAGTGTTTAACTAATTTACGGAATGCACGATCTGTAGGTACAAAAGCGGTAAGCGCGGTCTCTCCATTAGAAATGGCAGAAACGGGAGACTCTGGAAGTGCGCCCCAAACATCCATAAACACTGCGGTAAAGACATCAAAGTCACCTAGATTGTCATCAAAAGATGCTCTTGGCAGATTTAGAACCTCTGTCAAAGGTACAGTGGTTAGCTCCGCCTCTTCTGCTTGGGCAGGAGAAATTGGCGAAATTGCAAGCGCGGATATAGCAACAAGAGTTGCATACCTTTTTAACTTGTTCATACTTTCCTCTTCTCTGAATTCAAGTAGTGCGGATAAAAATCAATCTTTGAAATGCAGGCGAATAATTGGTGAAGAAAATTAGATTTCTCTGTGCCAGAGGGTAAGGAGCGCACGGAAACACCATAAAAAATGCTGAAAACACCGAGAATTCATCAAGGTTTGTGTGTGATTAGGGGCCTCTTTATACTTTCTGAGTGTTATTAAAAAATAAGACCTCCGCCTGGACCATGCTCGTGGCCAGCCTTTCAGGTCTTATAGCTTCTTTCATCTTGACCATAGACAAGATCAAGGTCCTTAAGGATGCTGGCTACACCCCCTCCTGCAATATCAACTCCACTCTCAACTGCAAGAGCGTGATGCTTTCCAAACAGGCTGAAGTATTTGGATTTCCTAACTCAATAATCGGCATCGGGGCGTT
>JBEAXZ010000079.1:0-4911 GCA_041159565.1 Actinomycetota bacterium
CCCTCGTAGCCTTACCTCGCACCGAGCTACTGGGACTGATTGATTCTCTGACTGAGCAGATGAGAAATGCAGCAGCTGAGTTGCAATTTGAACTTGCCGCAAGGTTAAGAGATGAAATTAAAGAGTTAAAACGAGAGTTAAGAGCAATGGAAGAGGCGGGAATGTAATGAGCGCGGAACGCTTGATCGTACGCGGCGCCCGCGAACATAATCTCAAGAATGTGTCCTTAGATTTACCTCGCAACGCCATGATTGTTTTTACCGGTTTATCAGGTTCAGGTAAATCCTCATTGGCCTTTGACACCATCTTTGCTGAAGGGCAAAGAAGATATGTCGAGTCTCTATCAGCTTACGCGCGGCAGTTTTTGGGACAGATGGACAAGCCAGATGTTGATTTCATTGAGGGTCTTTCACCGGCAGTATCGATTGATCAAAAGTCAACTAATAGAAATCCACGTTCAACTGTAGGAACAATTACTGAGGTTTACGATTATTTAAGATTGTTATTTGCGCGAGCTGGAAAACCCCATTGTCCTGAGTGCGGAAAAGCAATCACTAAACAGACCCCACAAAATATCGTTGATCAGATCCTCGAACTTCCAAGTGAAACCAAGTTCCAAGTTTTAGCTCCGATGATTCGAGCCCGTAAAGGCGAGTTTGTTGATCTATTTAAAGATTTAGTTGCTCAAGGTTATTCCCGCGCGAGAGTCGATGGGGTGACGGTATCTCTATCCGAGCCACCTAAATTGAAGAAACAGGAAAAACACACCATTGAGGTGGTGGTTGATCGCTTAACCGCAAAACCTGAAGGAAAGCAGAGGCTGACAGATTCAATAGAAACCGCATTGAAGTTGGCGAGCGGACTTGTCACTTTGGAGTTTGTCGATGTGAAGACGGGGGAGAAGGAGCGCACTTATAGCGAACTTTTAGCCTGTCATGATTGCGGTCTGTCATTTCAGGAGATGGAGCCCAGATCCTTCTCCTTTAACTCGCCATTTGGCGCTTGCCCAGAGTGCACAGGTATAGGTTCAAAGCTTGAGGTTGATGAAGAGCTGGTAATTCCGGATGACTCACTCTCAATCGAAGATGGTGCAATCGCACCCTGGTCAGGTGGTCAATCAGCTGATTACTTCCTCAATTTGCTAGAGGCACTAGCCTCTGATGTGAAGTTCTCGCTGAAGACGCCTTGGGTGAAACTCTCTCAAAAGGCGAAGGATGCGATCCTCAACGGCTATGAGTACGAGGTCCATGTTAAGTACAAAAACCGTTATGGCCGAGTAAGAAACTACTCAACTGGTTTCGAAGGGGTTAAACCCTTTATCGAACGCAGACATGCAGAAACCGATAGTGATTACAGTAGGGAAAAGTATGAAGCTTTTATGCGGGAAACCCCTTGTCCGGCTTGTAAAGGAACCCGATTAAAGCCAGAGGTATTGGCGGTAACTTTAGGTGAGAAAAATATCGCTGAAATCTGCGAGCTCTCTATCGAAGATTGCGCAAAATTCTTAAAGGGATTGAGGTTGGCCGCGCGCGAGGCAAAAATTGCAGAGCGGGTAATGAAAGAGGTCCACGCCCGTCTGGGTTTTCTTCTTGATGTTGGACTTGAGTACCTAACTTTGGCGCGACCTGCTGCCACCCTCTCAGGTGGAGAAGCGCAGCGCATTCGATTGGCTACCCAAATCGGCTCAGGACTCGTAGGCGTTCTGTATGTATTAGATGAACCAAGCATTGGATTGCATCAAAGAGATAACAAGAGATTGATAGAAACCTTAACCCACCTGCGGGATCTGGGTAACACCTTGATTGTTGTTGAGCATGATGAAGAGACAATCCGTACTGCCGATTGGATTGTGGATATTGGGCCAGGAGCCGGTGAACATGGCGGAGAGATTGTCGTCTCCGGGGATTATCAAGCTTTGGTTGATTCGAAGCGCTCTATTACCGGTGCCTATATATCGGGGCGAAGCGAAATCGCGATTCCTAAATTACGCCGAGAGACAAATCCAAAACGCTCTCTGACCATTAAAGATGCAAGAGAAAATAATTTAAAAAACTTAGATGTGAATATTCCATTAGGCGCTTTTGTTGCGGTGACTGGGGTTAGTGGTTCTGGTAAATCAACCTTAGTAAATGACATTTTGTACTCGGTGCTAGCCAACAAATTGAATGGGGCACGGGTAGTTCCAGGAAGACACAGGACAATTACGGGAGTTGATCATCTAGACAAAGTTGTACATGTAGACCAGTCACCAATTGGCCGAACACCGCGCTCAAATCCTGCTACCTACACTGGGGTCTTTGACAAAATCCGCGCTCTATTTGCCGAGACTAGTGAGGCAAAGGTTCGGGGCTACCAGCAAGGTCGCTTTTCCTTCAATGTGAAGGGTGGACGTTGTGAAAACTGCGCCGGCGACGGCACCATCACCATTGAAATGAACTTCCTACCGGATGTTTACGTGCCTTGCGAGGTATGTCATGGCGCAAGATATAACCGAGAGACGCTGGAGGTTCATTACAAAGGTAAGACGATTGCTGAAGTTCTAGATATGCCGATAGAAAAAGCGACTGATTTCTTTGAATCAATCCCGGCGATTCATCGCTATCTAAAAACACTTTGTGATGTTGGTTTAGGTTATGTGCGACTCGGCCAATCTGCGCCCACTTTATCGGGAGGTGAGGCGCAACGCGTTAAGTTAGCGACAGAGCTACAACGCCGTTCAACTGGTCGCACGATCTATGTCTTGGATGAGCCCACCACAGGTCTACATTTTGAAGATGTCCGCAAACTACTAATGGTTTTGCAGCGCCTAGTTGATACTGGAAATACGGTTGTAGTAATCGAGCACAACATGGATGTAATCAAATGTGCCGACTGGATAATTGATCTTGGACCAGAAGGCGGTTCTGGCGGTGGCACTTTGGTCGCAGAAGGTACTCCAGAAGTGGTAGCCAAAGTTAAGAGTAGCTACACCGGAAAGTTTTTGGCTGAAGCGCTAAAGAAATAGCTATGGCAGATCCCGCCTCTTATCGTCCTAGCAATATCCCAGATGAACCTGGGGTTTATCGCTTTTTCAATGAGGCAAATCAGGTTATCTACGTTGGTAAGGCTAGGTCTTTAAAGAATCGTCTTAACTCTTACTTTCAAAAAAATCTGGGTGAGAAAACCACACGAATGGTTAACGCAGCAAATCGTGTGGATTGGACCGTAGTACGCACCGAGGTTGAGGCGCTGCAACTTGAATTTACCTGGATTAAAGAGTTTGACCCGGCCTTCAATGTGAAGTTTAAAGATGACAAGTCCTATCCATATTTGGCTATCACAATTGATGAAGAGTTTCCCAGAATATTCATTACTAGACGCTCGAAACGAAAGGGCGTTGTTTACTTCGGCCCCTTTGCTCACGCCTGGGCGCTACGAACCACTTTTGATGTCTTGGTCAAGCTTTTCCCGGTGCGCTCCTGCTCTAACACCAACTTTGAAAGAGCAAGACGAGTTAACCGCCCCTGTCTACTAGGTGATATCGGAAAATGTGCCGCCCCTTGTGTGCAGCGAGTGTCAACTTCAGAGCATAAAGAAATTGCAGATCGATTAGTGGAGTTCATGTCCAAAGGTTCTGCCGACATCACAGAAGAGTTGAGAAGAGAGATGCAGTCTGCGGCCGCTGCAGAAGAGTTTGAAAAGGCGGGGAAGCTTCGCGATCAGCTAGCCGCGCTTGAGCGTGCCTCAGAGTCAACAGATGCGGCAATTTCAGAGTCTATTAACGCAGATTTCGTGGCCCTTCATCAGGATATAACCCACGCTGCGGCTTCGATTTTTAGAGTCAGAGAAGGTCGAGTTATCGGTAGCAAATCTTGGGTTATCGATCTGGCGAATATTCCAGAGGATACTCAGTTACTAGATATAACACTGAATCAGATTTACAGTGAGTTTGAACCGGCCAAAGAGGTGCTGGTTAATTTAGAGGTAGATGGCGAAGGATTATCTGAGTTTCTTTCAAATTCTTTCTCCTACCGGGTGATTGTAAGAAAGCCAGAACGGGGCGAGAAATCTGAGTTGCTCGATACGGTAAAGCGCAATGCCCATCACTCTCTAGTGCAATTCCTTAGCAAACGCTCCAATGATGCTGCAGTTAGCGGCCGTGCGTTAGAGGATCTAGCAAATGCTCTGGGAATGGATGAACTTCCCCTGCGCATTGAATGTTTTGATATCTCTAATATTCAAGGCACTTCAGTGGTGGCCTCAATGGTGGTATTCGAGGATGGACAATCAAAAAAGAGCGAGTACCGCAGATTTGGTATTGATGACCAACAGAAATTTGACGATACCCGCGCCATGCATCATGTCATCACCCGCAGATTCAAAAGATATTTGGCGGAGAAGGATTTAGATTTAACAGAGATCGAGTTAAGTGGTGGCGAACGGCCCAAGTTTGCTTATCCGCCCCAACTTGTAATTGTTGACGGTGGTAGGGGGCAGGTAAATGCTGCAGCCCGAGCCTTCGCAGAGCTTGGAATAACAGATATAACTTTAGTGGGATTGGCTAAAAGACTGGAGGAGATTTGGTTTCCAGATCAAAGCTATCCCGTTATCTTGCCACGTCATAGTGAAGCACTTTATTTGGTACAAAGAATTAGGGATGAGGCGCACCGATTTGCAATCACATTTCATCGCTCCAAGAGGTCTCGCCTTATGGTTGAGTCCTTGCTCGATGAAATTCCAGCTCTTGGTGAGGTTCGCCGTCAAGCGCTACTAGATCACTTTGGATCTGTGGCGGCACTTAAGAAAGCAACACTTGAGGAGATTGCGCAACTTCCGGGTATTGGAGTTAAGACCGCAGAATCGATAATAAACGCCCTATCTACCGTGGAATCACAAACCCATGTTGATACTGCGACGGGAGAGATACTTGAC
>JBEAXZ010000080.1:0-4905 GCA_041159565.1 Actinomycetota bacterium
GCTCCGGCGCGAACCGCACTACGTGATACCAAGACATCAAGCCATGTCGAAAAGTTATTTCTTCCACTGACCGCTGTTTTAGCTCGCATGCTTAACTCTGTATTTGGCGGTAACTGCAGATTTGAAAAGTTCAGATTTAGATCTGAAGCTCTTCCAACAAGTACAACCGTCCCCGTACAGGTATTGGTCGTCGCATTCCAAACTCCCCCAGAGCAAAGTTCGAAATCAACGGGGTTTGCAGCTCCACTGCCACCAACTCTGGTTTGTGAAATTACAACCGAGAAGGAATTTACATTTAGAGTTCCTGAGTTTTGCAAACGAAAGAAGTTGTAGGCAGATCCCCCAATAACATTCCAACTCAACTGATATGGGGTATTTGTGACGCTTTGATTTGTGCCCACTGCAACTACCGACCAGTTGGCGGTCGCTAAGTTTGAACTCCAGACGGCTCTGGCAACCCCTCCAGCCATTACCGGCGAGATTGAACTCAAAATCAACCCAGCGCAAAGCGCCACAAATACCCTTTTCATATCTCTAGCCCTAGCTGTTTACTGTCGTCGCTGTGCGCTGCGCTAAATCAAAGGTGTATGTGACATTTACAGAGCCACCTTGAACTGTATTGGCAGGCAGGACGCCATTTACTGTTGTTTCATTTTGATCTGGCAGATTGATCTGCATTTGTAGATATCGCACTGCGCTCGCATTCATGGTGCTAGATGCAAGTGTGGTCGCTGAAGTTAAGGAGCCGATTGGTGTGGCCGCTAGCTCAGTAGCTTCAGTTCCAGCACAGACGCCGGTGCTGGTGTCCCAAGCGACGCTGCAACTCTTAACCGTGAGACGAAGTGCTTTAGTAGTAACCGCGCCAGTCCCATCACTAATCAATGATGAGGTGCCGGTCTGTGTAGTTTTCAAAGAAAGGCCGATGCCGTTAATGCTTCCTGAATTGGTCAAAGTTACATAACGGTTGATTACATCACCTGGTACCGCATTGGTGATGTTCTGTCCAAAACCATTCCCGCTATTTGCTAGATCTAATTTCATAGTTCCAGCGCTAATCTGTTGTGCAACAGTATTAAATGCCGTGGCATTTAGTGAAGCAACAACACTTTGTCCCGCAATTGTTGCAACCGAGACAACAATCGCTGCCCCTGCCAATGCTCGCCATGGACTCTTTTTCTTTAACTTAGCTTCAATCATCTTTACTCTTTTCCATTTCAGACTGCAGATTATTTCAGCAGAATGGGGGTAAGAATGGAGATAGATTTGATTTTAAGGTTCTTGAGAGTCACACAGTTAAATCAATAGCAAAAGAGGTTCAAGTTTGTTAAACGTGAGTTACTGGACTCTTTTCCTCTATTGCAGCTAATCGGAAACCGACGCTGCGAACCACATCAATTACATCCGGCCCGCCATTACGTTTAATCTTTGCCCGTAGTTGGGTGGCATAACTCTCGACAGATCCAGATGCCGAATCACGTAGCGCCGCTACCGCCAGCAGTACCTGTTCTTTTGAAAACACTCTTTGTGGGTTTTCCATCAACAATTGCAGGAATCGATATTCGGAGTTGGTCAGTAAAATTTCCTTTTCGCCAATTTTAAATAAGTGTTCCGCTAAATCCAGGGTTAGATTTTCCCAAGTCAAAAGTGTTTGCCGCGGTGCACGCTGGCTTTCGCCTCTCTTTAACTGCTGGGTAACCCGTGAAGTGAGAATTCTGGATTCGATAGGTTTGGTGACATAGTCATCGGCGCCGGCTCCCAGAGCCAACTCTTCATCTACTACCTCATCCCGCTTGGTAATCATGAGAATCGGGACGGTGGATGCGGCTCTAATCTGCCGACAGATCTCCAAACTTTCTAGAGGTGCATGTCCTAGATGAATGAGAACCAGGCTGTAATCGCGGATTTTGAAAATCTCAGCGGCCTCGAGAGCTGATGCAACATCAAAAACAACAAATCCCATAACCTCTAATTGCAGCTTAATACTCAATCGATCAGTGGGATTATCTTCAATTAGAAGAACATTTGGCTTGGGTTCTACATGATTAGTCATGAACACCCCTTTGCTGTTGTAAAAGACACTTAATCAACCATACAACAAACTTTATCTTTGACCACTTTTCCTCTCTCAAATCGCGATGTTCATGAGCTATTCGAGTAAATTCCTTAGAAATTAAGTGAGAGGAGGGCATTTTGAAACTGACACGTCTAAGCCAAGTGGCGAATTACTTGACCACTGAGCGCAATCTAGATAGCGCAGCGCAATTTATTGCAATGAATGCCTGCCCCTCCGGTGGAATTGGTCGTTTCTTCCTTGCCAAACTCAATAGTGATATGTCACTAAAGCATTTGACAAGCTTTGGGTTCTCTCCAGAGTTTGTAGAGATGCATGATCAACATCATTTGTTAAGCTCAAGTGGCCTTGTTACAGCTGTTGATAAAGGTATTTTGATTGCTAATGATCAACATCCAGATTTCGTTTCGAGTGATACCTTCGAAAACTTAAGGGATTCTTCAGCTAATTGGCGAACCATCGTATTCATGCCTATGTTGCCTAACTTTGCAGCCGGCTTTTCTACAACCATCTTTGTAACAGACAATGAAGCTAATCAGGAATACTTCACTGCTTTGAAGTCTGTAATCAGCCTCTACGTTCACTTGTTAATGGCGGAAGATCATCCAGCCATCGGAAGATCTGCTAAACCAAAGGGATCGGTCCTGGGCGAGCCGCTAACAGAGAGACAGCAGTTAATTCTCGGACTAATTAAAGAGGGCAAAACCAATAACTTTATTGCAGAACGCTTGGGATACTCCGAGTCTTTAATTAGACAGGAGACAATGGTGATCTACCAAAAACTTGGGGTAGATGGGCGCCGCGAGATTACTAAAAACTAGATAAACACCGCTATGACTAATAACATCGAATAGAGACTTAGATAGGTAATTGAACCGTGGAATATCTTTCCGGCGCTCTTATCAATACTTCCCTTACTTAATCCCATAACCTGATAAACAAAGAAAGCTGCGATAAACGCGTTTGCAATCCAAGCCCAGGTTGATAACCCAGCGCTATAGATAGTTAAGAAAGATGTAATGACCATAGCGATTGTGTGAAACCACATTTGCTGGGAAACCTTTGCCATTGGCGCGACTACCGGCAGCATCGGAATCCCTGCCGCTTCGTAATCATCACGGTATTTGATCGCTAGAGCCCAAAAATGTGGCGGGGTCCAGAAGAAGATCACCATAAAAAACCAAAATGCGGTCCAAGAAAGTGAGTTAGTAACCGCTGCCCAGCCAATCAAAACTGGAAGACAGCCGGCGATTCCTCCCCAAACGATATTTTGAGAGGTGCGGCGCTTTAATCCAACGGTGTAGCCAAAGACGTAAAAGGCAATCGCACTTACCGTTAACCCGGTTGCTAAAGGATTGGTAAAAAACCAGAAGATTGCCAGCGAGATCACGGTTATTGCGGTAGCAAAACCAAGGGCCTGATTCTCCGAGATTTGATTGTTAACTATGGGTCGCTTTGAGGTGCGATTCATCAACTGATCAATATCGCTCTCAATCACCATATTGAATGCATTTGCTGCGCCGGCTGCCAAAGTGCCGCCAATTAAAGTTGCCAGAGATATATCAAGCGGTGGAACTCCGCCGGCTGCTAAGAAAAGTGCTGGCAAAGTTGTAACTAGCAACAGCTCTACAACACGTAACTTCATTAACGCGATGTAGGGCGAAATCATGAGCGCGAGATTACCCTGTAGATTGCGCACATGCGTATTTCGGTGAGTTGGGCCATAGTTTTAGCCCTTTTACTTCAACCTTTTTCCGCCGGAGCTACAGAAATTAGCTCTGACAACACAAAATTAAAACTAGAGAAAACTATCACCGGCAATATCTCACCAAAATCAGTTAGAGCCTCTAAAACCGGTTATGTATCAGCTCATAACATGATGTATCGACACTCAGTTACGGTTTATGACGCAAACAATCTCGAATTGGTTAAAGAGATATCTGATCAAGTAGATCTAAATGCTTTAGGGCAGAAGGGTTACTCCGGATTACATAGAGGCGCACCTGTTGAGGGAGCCTTTTCTCCAGATGGTGCGTTTCTATATGTAACCAATTATGCGATGTATGGCAAAGGCTTTAACCGAGAAGGCACCGACAAGTGCTCGCCTGCTGACAAGTATGACCGTTCCTTTGTTTATCGAATCAGTACCGCTACATGGGAGATTGATGCCGCTTATCGAGTTGGTGTAGTTCCAAAGGTGGTCGAGGTAACTCCAGATAACAAATTTGTCTTAGTAACAAATTGGTGCTCCTATGATTTATCAATTATTTCTACCGAAAATCAAAAGGTAGTAAAGACAGTGAAGATTGGCGCTTACCCACGAGGAATAGCGGTCTCTAAAGACTCCCAATTTGCCTATGTAGTGCAGATGGGCGGCGCGGTTATTCACAAAATAAACCTCGAAAACTATAGCCGCGAGCTACTAAGCATCGGTTCTAATCCCAGGGCGGTTGTTCTCTCACCTGACAACACCATGCTCTATGCCACTTTGAATAGCTCTGGACGTGTAGTAGCTATGGATTTATCTACCAACAAAGTAGTTAGATCGGTTCGCACTGGAAAAACTTCGCGCAGCCTGGATATCTCTGCTGATGGGACCGCGCTCTACGTAGTCAATTACACCAGCGACACGGTTTCTAAAGTTCGTTCTAGCGACCTCAAAGTTATGCAGAAAATCAAAGTTTGTAATGAGCCAATTGGAATTACATATGAACCTCTACACAAGCGGGTATGGGTCGCCTGTTATGGCGGCGCAATCAAGGTATTTAGTGATTCCCTTTCACAATAACGCCCAATAAACGATCCATGGCAGCACGGGCCTTATTACGTGCGGT
>JBEAXZ010000081.1:0-4798 GCA_041159565.1 Actinomycetota bacterium
TCAATGCTCTTCTTAGGATCTGCGACAGTTTCATTAATTAATGATCCGATTAGTGGTCTTGCAAGTGCGGTCGGCACAGGTGTTACTAAACCGATCCATAAACTAGAAAGTTTTGGCGTTAATACCGGCACCCGAATAATCCAACGTCTTCTAAGGCCAGAACAGGCGGCAAACTTCTGCATCATATCTGCGTAGGAGAGAATCTCTGGACCACCAATATCAAAGATGCCACCTACTGGTTTTTCTAATTTTGCAACGTTCGTCAAATACCAAAGTACATCTCGTATCGCAATCGGATGAGTTAAATTTGAAACCCATTTAGGTGTGGTCATTACCGGAAGACGGTGCGTTAAATGACGCAACATTTCAAATGATGCAGAACCAGATCCAATAATGATTCCGGCCCGCAGTTCCATAACTGGGACTTTGCCAGCAGCCAATAACTCACCAGTGCGGGCACGGGATGCTAAATGTTTACTTTGCTTATCATCATTAGCAATTCCACCAAGATAAACAATTTGAGAGACTCCAGCTGCTTGTGCCGCTCTGGAAAAATTATCTGCCATAGCGGCTTCAATCTCATCAAAATGCGTTCCAACGCCGATTGAATGCAGAAGATAGAAAGCGGTGTGTACCCCTTGCAAAGCCGCTAACGTTTCTTCGTAATTACTGGCGTTGCCAACCGCGAGCTCTACATCATTTATCCAAGGTTGACCCAATACCTTTGATTTATCCCGAACAAATATCCGCACATTCATTTGATCATTTAGTAATGCCCGCACTAAGCGGCCACCTACATAACCCGATGCTCCTGTGACCAATATTCGACGCGCCTGACTCATGGGCACAACGATAGACTTCCTCGAGTGTCGCGGCCAAAGGTAGTCATTCTCGGAGCAGGTTTCGGTGGTTTAACCGCTGCCCGAGCGTTAGATGGAATCGCAGATGTCACCCTAATTGACCGCCATAATTTTCAAACCTTTTTACCGCTGCTCTATCAGGTCTCTACTGCTGGTTTAGCAGCAGATCATGTCGCCTATCCAATTCGCGGTGCATTACGCAAAACCAAGGTGAAGTTCCGCATGGGATCGCCAATCTCTGTTGATCACAAAAACAAGAGCGTGAAATTAGATTCCAGCGAAGTCTTAGATTTTGATTATTTGATTGTGGCTTTGGGTTCTGCCACTAATGACTTTGGCATCAAAGGTGTCGCGGAAAACGCACTTGGCATGAAAACCGTTAATGAAGCGCTGAATATTAGATCTGAAATCATGCGACGCTTTGAGGATTTATGTCGCTTTGAAGATGATACAAAGTTTTCTATTGCGGTAGTTGGTGGTGGCCCGACCGGAGTTGAGATGGCTGGTGCAATTGCGGAGTTAAAGCGTGGACCGCTTGCCTCTGACAACGCTAGTGCCGCAAAAAATATCGATGTTTATCTAGTTGAAGCTGGGGAAAGTTTATTGCCCGCGCTATCCCGCAAACTTTCGGAGCGCACCAAGAAAGATTTAGAAAAACTAGGAGTAAAGGTTTTAACTGATGCGGTTGTTAAAGAGGTAAAGCCACGTCAGATTCTCTTTGCTGATGGAAAGAAGATTCCAGCAGAGATTACGGTTTGGGCCGCAGGTGTTAAAGGTGAGCCCACAATGAAGAAGTTGAGCATCCCACAAGATTCTGGCCGTATCGCTGTTGATCCAACCCTGCAGGTGACCAATTATCCCTACATCTTTGCCATCGGTGATATCGCCGGAGCTAAAGGTACTGATGGTCGTTTTCTTCCTATGGTGGCACCGGTTGCAATGCAGCAAGCCCGTTTTGTTGCCAAACAGATTCAACATTTGCAAAACTCCGAACCGCTCACCGCATTTAAGTATGTAGATAAGGGTTCTATGGCCACAATAGGCCGCCACAAAGCGGTGGTTGAAGTAAAAGGTATTCGCATCGGCGGAGTAGTGGCTTGGTATATGTGGCTTTGGTTGCACCTGTTTTATTTATTAGGTGGACGAAACAAAATCGGAACTATGGCGGATTGGACCTGGAACTACCTAACCTTTGACCGCGGTAATCGACACATCATGGATATCTCATGAGTTACATAAATCTGCGCGGCCACGAGATCTGGCATCAAGAATGGAAAAAACGCAAGACCCGTCCACTTTTGCTTTTACATGGTGGCTTAAGTTCAACTGAAAGTTTTGCTCCTAAGATTCTGCCAAGCGTGAAGCGCACCCATCACGTATTTGGCTACGATCGCACCGCACATGGCAAAACTAAGGTGCGTGATGGTTACTACCACTTTAAATTCCAACGTGATGAAGCGATTGCCTACATTGAGGATGTAATTAAAGGCCCAACTGAAATTATTGGCCACAGTGATGGCGGCATCATCGGACTTATGGTGGCAATTGCTCGTCCTGATCTTGTGACCAACTTAGTTGCGATTGGCGCGAATTATCATTACGAATGCGGGTTGAATCATCAGATTTTCAATGGTGAGGTAGCAGAGGAGGCAAAGGAACAATTTGCCGCGCGTACCGGTCAGCACCGTGAACTCCTCGTTGAAATTATCGCCAAAGCTCACAAAGTCTGGGCCTCAGAACCTAAGATGACAAAGGCAACTTTGAAGAAGATTAAATGCCCTACCTTGATTTTGGCCGGTGATGATGAACCTTTTACAACAGCTCATACAGTTGAACTCTATGAAGCGATTCCAAACGCTCAACTTGCGGTAGTGCCCGGCACCTCACATGCGGTGCTTAAGGAAAAACCTGCACTAGTAAAGAGCATTTTGCAAAGCTTTTATCAGGATCCAACTTTTCCTATCACTTTGAATCCAAATCGCAGATTAAAGAAAACCCAAGAATTACAGGGAAACTCTTAAAGCTGCATAAGCATTTTCCGGCACAAATGGCTGCTTTGGCGCGACCGGCTTAATTCTTTGATATCCCATACTCTGCGGAGGCCTAGTATCGCTCTCACCTTTATTTGGCCAGAAAGAGAATGCACGCTCTGCTTGGGCGGTAATTGTTAAAGATGGATTCACCCCAAGATTTGCGGTAACACTCGAGCCATCAACAATATGCAAACTCGGGTAGTTCCAAACCCGGTGATAAGCATCAATTACTCCATCTTTTTCAGAGGCACCAATTACGCATCCCCCTACAAAGTGCGCAGTAAATGGAGCGCTAACTAAATCACCAATATGACCACCAGGAGTACCGCCATACTTATCAGCAATCCTCCTAACCACCTCATTGGCTGCTGGAATATAGGTAGCGTTTGGTTTGTCCGAGTTATTTTTTGAAGTTAATCGCCAACCAAAAATCCCGCGTTTACCTTTTACAGTAAGAGCAGAATCAACATTTTGCATTACTAACGCAATCACTGTGCGCTCACTCCAACGCCTAACATCTAGGATCTTCAAACCCAGTATTGGATTGCGCAGCAAACTCTTTAGCCACATCGCACGTCGATCCTGTGTGCGATGACCGTCGGTCATGATGGTTTGTAGCAGGCCCATCAGATTGGAGCCTTTTCCATATCGCACCGGCTCGACGTGGGTGTTTTCATCTGGGAAAAATGATGAAGTAATCGCTGCGCCTTGCGAAAAATCAATCTGGGAAGAGTGCGGCATGATCGCACCGGTTAAAGCCTCTGAGTTGGTTCGCGACAACATACCTAATGAATTTGAGATTTTAGGAAGCGTGCCCGAGTCCTTCATTTTATGAAGCAGTTTCTGGGTGTTGTATGTACCGGCGGCTACAACCGCCTCGGAACCGGTAAATATCCGCTTTTTACCAAACCAGGCAGAGCTACGTCGAGCCGTAACTTTCCAACCACCATTACCTAGTTGTTCTAACTTCTCAACTGTGGTTTCTGGAAAAACCATTGCTCCTGCTTTTTCAGCCAGTCCTAGATAATTTTTCGGCAAAGTATTTTTTGCATTAAAGCGGCAACCGGTCATGCATCCACCACATTGCTGACAACCGTGACGATCTGGACCTACGCCACCAAAGTATGGATCCTTCTCAATTACTCCAGAACCTTTGCCAAAGTGCACACCAAGTGGTGCCATCTTGAAGGTATTTCCTGCTCCCATTTCCTCTGCTACATCCTTCATTGCTTGATCACTTGGAGAGAAGTAAGGATTTTGCGCCACACCAAGCATCCGTGAGGCTTGGTCATACCAAGGAGCTAACTCAGATTTCCAATCAGTAATTTGATTCCATTGTTTATCTTGAAAGTAAGAATCGGGTGGGGTGTAAAGGGTGTTGGCATAAACCAAAGATCCTCCACCGACACCAGCACCAGCCAAGACTAAAACATCAGGTAAGGCATGAATTCTTTGGATACCGCGCAATCCAAGTCGCGGTAGGTACAGAAATTTAGATAATCGCCAAGAGGTCTTTGGAAAATCCTTATCTTTGAACCTGCGTCCCGCTTCGATAACTGCGACTCGATAACCTTTTTCCGTTAAACGTAACGCAGCGACAGAACCACCAAATCCCGAACCAATCACAATCACATCAAAATCCCGCTGGTTCTGCGACATAGCAAAAGATTACTCAGCCAACTCCTGATTGTCATCACATTTCTGTGAGTCATTTGTTAGCGGCAATAGAGCCTAAATATCTGCAGTGATGAAACTGTGCCTATCGCAGTTCATTTAATTCACGGAAGAAGGCATAAATGAAAAATAAGTTTCCTAAATTGCTATTTATCAGCTCTATTTTCGCCCTCATTGCCTCGGCAATCCTAGTAGTGCCGGCTAAAGCGCAGATAAGTGGCGTTTCTATCG
>JBEAXZ010000082.1:0-4782 GCA_041159565.1 Actinomycetota bacterium
GATGTGGAGAGTTTAGTTAGCGAGGTGACTTACTATCAAGAGTTCTTGATTTCTGCGGCGGCTAATTGGCCACAGGCGCCATCAATCTCCCGGCCCCTGGTATCCCGAACCGTTACCGGAACTCCATAATTTTCTAAGGTTTTTACAAAGGTGCGTTCATCTTCCTTGCGGGATGCGGTCCATTTAGAGCCTGGGGTCGGATTTAGGGGAATTAGATTCACGTGGGCATGGCGATTCTTCAACAAACGACCTAATAAATCAGCCCGCCACTGCTGATCATTGATATCCCGGATTAGGGCGTACTCAATGGAGTAACGGCGCCCAGTCTTTTCCGCATATTTATCGGCAGCGGCCAATACCTCTTTTACTTTCCATCTGGAGTTAATTGGCACCAAAGTGTCACGTAACTCATCATCTGGGGTATGCAATGACACCGCCAAAGTAACCTGCAAATCCTCTTCAGTAAGTTTTTCAATTCCAGTAACCAAACCCACAGTTGAGACAGTTACTGATCTAGCTCCGATTCCTAATCCATCTGGTTGTGGGGTAATTATGTTTCTTACTGTTCGCATCACTGCGTTGTAATTAGCCAGTGGTTCACCCATTCCCATGAAAACAACATTTGATAAACGGGTTGGTCCGCCGGGCAACTCACCGGTTGCACAGGCACGGGCTGATGCAACTAACTGTGCGGTTATCTCCCCTGCCGTGAGGTTACGGGTTAATCCCGCTTGTCCGGTGGCGCAGAATGGGCAGTTCATACCGCAGCCAGCCTGCGATGAAATACAAACTGTTGTGCGGTCGGAGTAACGCATCAAGACAGATTCGACTAGAACACCATCATGTAGTCGCCATAAATCTTTACGGGTTTTGCCATTGTCACAGGTAATGGAGCGCACCAAGGTAATCAACTTAGGTAGGAAATGCTCAGCGACTACAGGACGCAGTGCGGCAGGGATATCGGTCCAAGAATCAGGGTCGTCGTTGTAATGAGTGAAGTAGTGGGTTGAGATTTGATTGGCTCGAAAAGCTGGCAACCCTAACGACTCGGCTTTCGCTCGGCGCTCCTCTTTGGTGAGATCGGCTAGATGCTCCGGGGCTTTCTTACGTTGTTTGGGCTCTTCAAAAACTAACTTCAACTCACTCATGAAAATCTCTTCAATAATTCGATGCAGCACCAAAGAACTGGTGCGGTAATAAGGGCAGAATCTAAGCGATCTAACATGCCACCATGGCCAGGTAGCAATGTGCCCATGTCTTTAATGGATAAATCACGCTTGATGGCGCTTTCGACCAAATCTCCAACTGTGGCCGCAATTACTCCAGCTACTCCTGCAGCCGCTCCAATCAATGGGTGATGATCGAGCAAATAGTAAAAAGCTAGAGCGCTTCCTATGGCGGTGAAGATTAACCCACCAACAAAACCTTCCCAGGTCTTCTTTGGTGAAATCTGGGGCGCTAAAGGATGCTTACCAAACAACACCCCTGACACATAAGCGAAGGTGTCATTGCATCCCACGAGTATTACTAAAGTCGCGATGTAAGAGAAGCCTTCACCAGAGCGAGCCAGCAAGAAGATGAATCCGGCAACAAAACCAGGATAGAGAAGAGCAAAGGCGCTAGCCGTTGCATTCTTAACAAAACCATCTGTGCCTTTTAATAAGGTGAGAAAAAGAATTGCGATTAGGCCGATTACGATAGATACCGACAAACCTGGTAATCCACCAACCCAAGCACTAATCAATACAAGAGCGGTGGCTAGAGCTAGATGTAGATAATTGGTTTGAATATCCCGCGCTGCAAAAGCCTCAGTCAACTCACGCAATGCAATTAGCACCGCTACGCCCACAAGAGCTGCGAAAAGTGGTGGCACATAAGCCATTGTTGAAAAGATAATTGCCAAAAGAACCAGTCCAACAATTATGGATGGGATTAATTTGCGACCAGCCCGCTTGTTAATCGCCTCGTTAATAGAGTGGAGGTCGCTCATAATGTATTCTCAAAGTTAAACTTCGAGAAGCTCCGCCTCTTTATGCTTCAAGAGCTCATCGATTTTGGCGACATGGTCAGAGGTAACCTTCTCTAGATCCTTCTCGCCGCGTGTTAAATCATCCTTTCCAATCAGGCCATCTTTCTCTAGCTTTTCCATTGCTTCTTTAGCGGCGCGACGAATAGAGCGGATAGAAATCTTGGAATCTTCAGCCTTGCCGCGAGCAACCTTGATGAACTCTTTGCGGCGCTCTTCGGTCAGCTGTGGGAAATTTACTCGGATAACATTGCCATCCCCACCTGGGTTTACCCCAAGATCTGACTCCCGGATTGCTTTTTCAATTGATGGGATAGCGCTCTTATCAAAAGGAGTTACCAGTGCGGTGCGGGCTTCTGGCACCTGAACAGTTGCCAGCTGTGATAGCGGCGTCGCCGTGCCGTAGTACTCCACCATAATCTTGGCAAACATTGATGGATGTGCGCGTCCGGTGCGAATCGCTGCAAAATCCTCTTTAGCTACATCGACAGCCTTATTCATCTTGGTATTGGTATCTGCGAGTACGGCTTGGATTGTCATTGTGCTCTCCTAATTTAATTAATTACTTCTAATTAGTTGACTAGTGTGCCGATTGCTTCGCCACGTACCGCTCGAGCAATGTTGCCCTTTTGCATCAAGTTGAAAACTACGATTGGCAGTTTGTTCTCGCGGCACAGACTGAATGCTGCGGCATCTGCTACTGCGAGAGATTTCGAAAGAACATCGTTATAAGTGATGAAATCAAACTTGGTCGCGCTCTTATCTTTACGAGGATCAGCAGAGTAGACACCATCAACACCACTCTTTGCGAGCAGCAAGGCATCTGCACCGATCTCAAGTGCGCGCTGTGCTGCAACAGTATCGGTAGTGAAAAAAGGCATACCTGCGCCAGCACCAAAAATTACAACACGGCTTTTTTCTAAGTGTCTAATTGAACGTCGTGGAATATATGGCTCAGCAACCTGGCCCATGGTGATTGCGGTTTGAACTCGGGTATCAATTCCCTCTTTTTCCAGGAAATCTTGGAGCGCTAGACAGTTCATTACTGTGCCGAGCATTCCCATGTAATCGGCGCGGGCGCGATCCATTCCGCGCTCCTGTAATTCTGCGCCGCGGAAGTAATTTCCGCCACCAACAACAATTGCTACCTGAACACCACTTCTAACTACATCAGCGATTTGGAGAGCGACATCATGAACTACATCTGGGTCAACGCCCACACCTTTTTCGCCGCCAAAAACCTCGCCAGAAAGTTTAAGAAGCACCCGCTGATAGCTCTTTCGAAGCTGTGCCATGCGAGTGCTCCTTTCTTAAACCGCGGTATTACCTGGTAATACTGCCTAAAGGTTACTGACCAACTCGGAAACGGTAGAAGGCTGACACGGAGTTTCCAGCCTCGGAAAGCACCTGTTGGACCGTCTTCTTCTGATCCTTTGCGAAGGCCTGCTCAAGTAATGAGACCTCCTTCACGAAACCGGTTACCCGACCTTCAACAATCTTGGCGATTGCCGCATCAGGCTTACCTTCATTGCGAGCTGTCTCCTCAGCAAGGCGACGCTCATTTTCAATTACATCTGCTGGAACCGCCTCACGGTTAAGGAATTGAGGTGCAAATGCTGCAATGTGTTGTGCAACATCCTTACCTACAACTTCATCCGCCTTTGCAAGTGCCACCAAAACACCTACCTGTGGTGGAAGGTCAGGGCTGGTGCGGTGTAGGTACAAGGCACTAGCGGAACCATCGATTACCGCAATGCGACGTAGCTCTACCTTCTCACCCATTGTTGCATTTGCTTCATCAATTGCTTCTTGTACACCTTTGCCATTAGGAAGTTTTGAGGCGATGAAGGCTGCAAGATCTTTTTGCTTGGTCGCACAAAGATGTGACAACAATTCATCAGCAACTGCTTGGAAGCGCTCGCCCTTAGCAACGAAATCTGTTTCGCAGTTAAGTTCGAGCATCACAGCGGTTGAACCCTCTGACTTCGCAGCAATCAAACCATTTGAGGTCGCACGGCCCTCACGCTTGGTGACACCCTTTAGACCTTTAACACGGATGATCTCTACCGCTTTATCAAAATCGCCATTGGCCTCATCGAGTGCTTTTTTGCAATCAACCATGCCAGCCGCAGTAGCTTCGCGGAGACGCTTTACATCTTCTGCTGTGTATGCCACTTATGCACCTGCTCCTTCAGATTTGTTTTCCTCAGCCTTGGTCGCATCTGCTCCAGCTAGAAGATCCTTCTCCCAATCAGCCAATGGTTCGCCAGCAGCAACAGATTCAGATCCAGCCTTAGCAGCTTCAGCAGCTTCCTTTGCAACTGTTGCAGAGCGAGCTTGGAGACCGGCAGCAATCGCATCTGAGATAACTCGGGTAAGCAGAGTTACGGAGCGGATTGCATCATCATTGCCTGGAATCTTAAAATCAACTTCATCTGGATCACAGTTGGTATCAAGAATTGCAATTACTGGAATTCCCAACTTGTGCGCTTCAGCCACAGCAAGGTGCTCTTTCTTGGTATCTACAACCCAGATTGCAGATGGAAGCTTTGTCATGTTGCGGATTCCATCAAGGTTCTTGTGTAGCTTCTCGCGCTCGCGACGAAGTAGCAAAAGTTCTTTCTTTGTTAAAACCTGATCATTTGAAGCCTCTAGTGCTTCTAGTTCCTTTAGACGTTGAATGCGCTTGTAGACGGTTGGGAAGTTGGTGAGCATTCCACCAAGCCAGCGCTCTGTTACAAAAGGCATTCCAACAC
>JBEAXZ010000083.1:0-4726 GCA_041159565.1 Actinomycetota bacterium
CGTAAAAGCTGCCAGGGGTCGCAAGGATTCCACGCTCTGCCAGCCACGCAACACTTGTCCACGCATCTTCATTGCGAGTGCACCACAGATATAACCCTGAATCACTGAACTCAACTGAAAATCCCGCCGCCTCAAGTGCAGGACGCATCGCATCTTTTCGTGCGTTATAGCGAGCGCGTTGTTCTGCAACATGAAGATCATCTGACAGTGCAACTGTCATCGCCTTCTGCACCGGTAGCGGAACCATCATTCCGCCATGCTTTCGAATCTCACGGATCTGTGCGATCAAAGCGCTGTCGCCAACCATGAAAGCTGCACGATAGCCAGCCATAGATGATCGCTTTGATAATGAATGTACCGCCAGAATATTGGTGTTGTCTCCACCTGTTTGCGATAAAACAGATACTGAATGTGCGGTGTGATCAAATTCGAGATAACACTCATCAGAGATCAAAACTGAATTATTTTTACGAGACCAATCTATGCAAGCTTTAATCTCATCGATGCTATGCACTCGCCCAGTTGGATTTGAGGGAGAGTTAAGCCAGGCTAAATCTGCAGCGGGCCAACCGTTTGCATCAATTGCAACTGGCACAGATTCTGCACCGGCTAATACCGCTCCCACGTGATATGTCGGATATGCAATCTCTGGAATCAACACTGTGCTTGATTCAAGATAGGTAGGAAGCCAAGCAACTAACTCTTTAGAGCCAATCAAGGGCAGGACATCAAACTCGCCTGTTGCACCTAAACGCTCTATCGCCCACTTTTTAATTGCTGCGCGAAGCTCTGCAGTTCCAGCTGTTACTGGATAACTTGGAGAGTTTGATGCATCACGAAATGCTTGTTGAATAAATTCAGGGGTTGGATCTACAGGAGTTCCTTGCGAGAGATCAATAATCCCCTGCGGGTGGGAACGAGCCTTCTCACCGTATGGCGCTAACGCATCCCACGGAAAATCTGGGAGCTGGGCACGCAATGGTTACTCGCTCTTTGGTGGTCGCGCTGCGATTGAAGCGTGATCTGTTCCAGTTGGGCCAACCTTGCTAGCTCCACCTGGTGAACCGATTTCAATAAAGAACTCTGTGTTGACCTTGCCAAACTCTTTCCACTGACCAGGAACATCATCTTCGTAATAAATAGCTTCTACTGGACAGACCGGCTCACATGCGCCGCAATCCACACACTCATCAGGCTGGATGTACAGCATGCGATCGCCTTCGTAAATGCAATCAACCGGGCACTCTTCGATGCAGGACTTATCTTTTACATCGATGCATGGGTCTGCAATCACATAGGTCACGGGCGGCCTCCAAAGTGTTGGGCAAAGTATCTGGCCGAATTCTAATGGCAACTCTCGCTAGTGCGCGATATTTACCGCTGGTTGATACGGAAAGGTGGGCTTATCGTTGTCTCATGCCAACAGAGCTCGAGACACAATTCACCGAACTCATCGGCTCACGGGTCAGCATCAGACTCCATGATCCTGAAGGCGGCTTTCGTGACATTCTGGGGCATCTACTGACCCCGTACACATTGCGCAATAAGCGTGGGGAGATAATCGAATTCTCTCATAGTGAGATTTTTGTCTGGAAGCGGGTGATTGAAAAGGTATGAAGTTATACGACACGCAATCACGACAACTCAAAGAGATTGATGTAACTCGCAAGCAACTTCAAATGTACTGCTGCGGCCCAACTGTCTACCGGAATGCTCATGTTGGAAATCTTCGAACCTTTCTACTCTCAGATTTAATTGCACGTGTTGTTCAACTCAATGGTTCGCATCCATACTTGATTCAAAACATTACCGATGTTGGACATATGTCTGAAGATTTCGTCAATGATGACAAGATGCTCACTCAAGCTAAGTTAGAAAAGATTGACCCCTTTGAGATCGCTCGAAAGTATGAAGCGAAGTTTCATCAAGATTTAGCAGATCTCAATATTGTGCCGGCCGCAGGTTATCCGCGAGCAAGTGAAAGCATTGATTTGATGTTGACCCTGATTGGAAAGTTGATCCATGCTGATTTTGCATATGTCGGTTCCGATTCTTCTGTGTATTTCAGCGCTCAGAAGTTTGCAAGCTACGGTGCAATCAGTGGAAATAAACTTGACTCGTTGAAGCCAGGTCATCGTTATGAATACTCCGAAGATGGGGCGAAGAGATTTCACGCCGATTGGGCGTTGTGGAAAGCTGCCGGCGATCGCACTGAAATGGTGTGGGAATCTCCGTGGGGTAAGGGATTTCCGGGTTGGCATATCGAGTGTTCAGCGATGTCCTTAGAGTTACTGGATGGACATGTAGATATCCATGTAGGCGGAATCGATCTTCGTTTTCCTCATCATGAAAATGAGCGAGCGCAGTCCAATGCGCTGATTAATACTGAGGCGGTAGATCTCTGGGTACATGGCGAGCACCTACTTTTTGAAGGTAAGAAGATGTCAAAAAGTTCTGGGAATGTTGTTCTATTAAAGGATGTCATCGAGCGTGGAATTGATCCTCTCGCTATTCGTCTCTGTTTCCTGGAAAACAAATATCGCTCTCAAATGGATCTGACCTGGAGCTCAATTGAAGCTGCACACGAGACCTTAAAACGTTGGCGCATGAAGATGTCTCAATGGGGCTCTGAGAAATCAATCCAGATTGATCCCGAGATTGAATCAGCTTTTAACACCGATCTTGATACCCCAGGTGTCATCATGCGATTGCGTGAAATTGAAAAATCAAATTCTGACGATAAGGCTTCGATTTTTCGCTATGCAGATCAAGTTCTAGGACTTGATTTAGATCGCCCACTTGAAGCCAAGGTTCTGACACCTCAAATGAAGACGCTACTGGATGAGCGAGCTCTTGCCCGAACCGAGAAGCGGTGGGCAGATAGTGATCGATTACGAGTTGAGTTAGAAAATCTCGGGTTGGACATTAAAGATACGCCTGAAGGTCAGAGCTGGAGTTAAAGCGGAGTAATAATTGCGATAACGATTGCAATAAATCCAAAGTTGATAAGTGAAACGCCAATAGTGTCACCTTGAACAAGGTATTCATCATTGAGTCCAGGGAACCCGGCACGCAGTACAACTAACGCCCAAGCAATCGCTGCAATGAATTTATAGGCGCGCTTTCCCCACAATCTTCCAGTAGCCCAGATGCCCATTCCTGTTGCTACCAGAGAAATAACGAGTCCTACAGGTGGATAAAAGCTATGAATGAAGATTGAGCTTGCGCCAAGTGCTGCGCCAAATAAAAGTGAGTAGATACCTTTCATTACAGCGTTATTCCAGAGGTTAAATCTGTTTCTCGGCCATGTGAATCAAAGGGTTCACTCTTAACCCCTTTTACTAGCGTGTAGTACTCATCGCCCCAAATCTGTAACCCTAAATTATTGGAAAGTGCGAAGAATGGACCATCTAATGAAATCTGAGTCTCATGGGCTTTCATGGCAGCCATCTTTGCATCCACATAATCAACGCCATTAATCAAAGTTGTAACAAACTCATCATCTTTTGCAAATGGAAGATCATCAACGCTTTCGGCACCAAAGAAATCTGAACCAATCTCTTTCATCTTTGCCATACCTTCGGCCAAAACTGATTTAGGCATGGTGTTCCAATAAATCTTTTGGATCTGCCATGTAGATAACTCTGAGGCTCTCATAGCGACACGATGTGCCTGAATGTGATCGGGATGACCGTAGCCGCCGATTTCATCATAAGTAATCAAAATGTGTGGCTTAACTTCATCAATGATTTCAACCAATATTTGTGCCGCTGCATCAACATCTGCTTGCCAGAAAACATCTGGACGATTGTTTGGCTCAGTTCCCATCATTCCGCTATCGCGGAACTTTACTGAAGGTGCACCCAGAAAACGATAATCAGAAATTCCCAAAGCCTTCATTGCATCAGCTAATTCAGTTTCTCGATGTGTCCCTAATTGATCCTTTTCACTACTTGCCAAATGCGAAAGGGATGGAACCAAAACTTCGCCTTCTTCTCCACGAGTGCAGGTCACAAGCGTGACATGTGCCCCACGATCTGCGTACAAAGCCATTGTTGCCCCGTTATTGATGGTTTCATCATCAGGATGTGCATGTACGAGCAGGATGCGGAAGCCTTCATAAGAGCGGTTCATGTTTGGTAATTCTGCCGTACGATTAGACCAATGAGTAACGTAGACACATCCAACAAGGCTCGCTTGCCTCGCGATGAGCGCCGAGCATTGCTGCTATCGGCTGCACTCGAAGTATTCACCGCAGCTGGCTATCACTCTGCAGCGATGGATGAGATTGCAGATCGTGCAAATGTCTCAAAGCCTGTTTTGTATCAGCACTTTCCTTCAAAGCTTGAGCTGTACCTAGCTGTTTTGGATTTACATATTGACTCATTGGTTTTTGAAATTCAAAAGGCGATCGCATCGACCCCGGACAATAAAGATCGAGTACATGCAACGGTTGATGCTTACTTTGCATTCATTGAAAAGGAAGGCGAAGCCTTCCGCCTGCTCTTTGAGAGCGATATGAGCGTTGAACCACAGGTTCGGGAACGTTTAAATCGAATGACATACGACTGTGCAGCTGCCGCAAGTGCGGTTATTGCAATAGATACTGGCCTACCAAAAGAGGCATCAATGCTTTTGGGTGTTGGAATGATTGGTTATGCGCAAGTAACTGCTCGTCACTGGCTCGAACGAGATAGCAAGTTGAGTCGACAGGATGCTGTGGCGT
>JBEAXZ010000084.1:0-4665 GCA_041159565.1 Actinomycetota bacterium
CAATTTATTTTCCAGATCTACAGAGCGGGGCATGCCCTCACGTCGGTACTGCTGGTGCAGATGATCCTCGGTTGCTACAAATAACAACTCAGGCCGTACCGACAAAGCGTGTACTAAAAGAGCGCTGCGACCTGCGTTAATTGAGGCGTCTTTATGGGGCACTGTTTCTGGCAACATCTTGCGGGCTTTGCCAGTTGAAAGTTGGGTATTGGGCATTAAGACCAAAGCACGGATACTTGGGTCTACTGAAAATCTTGTCGCGCAACCGGTTGCAACACCTGCACGATCTTCCATCCAGGAAATAGTTGCTCCGCCTAAAGCGGCGGCTGAAACATTATCGGGATGACCTTCTAAATCAGTTGCTAATGCAATCAAATCATCATCATTCATCAAGCTGTTTCCAGAGAGAACCAATCCACGAGCTAGTGATAAGCCACCAACGATTGCTGCCGCTGAGGAACCTAATCCCCGACCATGTGGGATGGAGTTGAGTGCACGCAATGCGATGCCACGTGGTTTGCCTCCCATGAATTCAAATCCGGCCATCATCGCTTTGATTACTAAATGTTTGGCATCCTTCTTAACTTCGTCTGCGCCCTCACCGGTTACATCAACATCAAAAACCTCATCATCTAAAATCTGTGCAACGTAAATATCTCGTAGCTCCAAAGCTAATCCCAGTGCATCAAAACCAGGTCCTAGGTTTGCCGCACTTGCCGGCACACTTACCTGCATCGGGGTTGCTTTGTAAGTTAAACGATCTTTAAAGCCGCGGGCCATATTTAAGCCAATCCAATTACTTCTGCTGCTTTGCGCACATCAACTGGAATTACAGTCGGGCTTGAAGCGCCATCAAGTACCCACTGCACATCTTTCAAACCATTTCCAGTAACGGTAATGACAATTTTTTTATTCTTCGGCAACTTGCCTTGCGCTTTGTATTTGATCAAACCAGCGATACCAGCAGCGCTAGAAGGTTCAACAAATACGCC
The DNA here is from genome assembly GCA_041159565.1 of Actinomycetota bacterium. Classification (GTDB taxonomy): domain Bacteria; phylum Actinomycetota; class Actinomycetes; order Nanopelagicales; family Nanopelagicaceae; genus MAG-120802. The sequence continues at coordinate 993 of JBEAXZ010000084.1, forward strand.
TTCCTTGGCCGCGACCAAACGATACGCACTCAATATCTCCTCATCAGAAACCATATCTATTACGCCCTTGGATTCATCCCGGGCTGCAACTGCAAAATCCCAGGAAGCTGGATTGCCGATTCGAATCGCGGTTGCAATAGTTTCCGGATTCTTCACAACTTCACCACGCACAATCGGCGCAGCGCCCTCTGCTTGGAAGCCCCACATCTGTGGCAGAGTCTTTGAAACTCCATCTGCTTTGTACTCTTTATAACCTTTCCAATACGCGGTGATGTTTCCGGCATTTCCTACTGGAAGCGCATGAATATCTGGCGCAAAGCCAAGTGCATCTACCACCTCAAAGGATGCGGTTTTTTGACCCTCAATACGGAATGGGTTAACAGAGTTAACTAATGACACTGGATATTTTTCAGAAAGTTCGCGGGCGAGATCCAAGCAATCATCAAAGTTTCCATCGACCTGCAACAACTTGGAACCATGAGCAATCGCTTGAGCTAACTTACCCATGGCAATTTTTCCTTGCGGTACCAAAACAACTGGTGTCATCCCCGCTTTGGTTGCATAAGCAGCAGCACTGGCAGAGGTGTTTCCAGTTGAGGCGCAGATGACCGCCTTAGCGCCATCTTCAGCAGCCTTGGAGATTGCCATCGTCATACCGCGATCCTTAAAGGATCCGGTTGGATTAGCGCCTTCAAACTTTAACCAAACCTCGTTATCCAACATCTCTGAGATCACACACGCATAAATAAGTGGTGTTCCACCTTCGCACAATGAAACAACAGGGGTCTTCTTGCTAACCGGAAGTCTGTGGCGATACTCCTCAATTACTCCGCGCCACTGATGTGCGCCCTTTTTCTTAAATAGGCTCACTTACCACTTCCTTCGATTCGCAGAACACTCTCTACGCTTTTAACAACATCACTTTGTGTTAGTGCCACAACGGTTTTCTTTAAATCTTTTTCTGGAGCCGAATGTGTCGCCACAATTAATTCAGCGCTATCTCCCCGTCCCGTTTGGCGCACAGTCTCAATGGATACATTGCTGGAGGCAAATAATTGGGCAACTGTTGCAAGCACGCCTGGTTTATCTGCTACCTCAACCCGTATTAGATAACGGGAGTTCACATCATCTATCGGTGCGATTGCTAGATCCGCATAATCTGTTTCGCCATGACCCTCAACACCTCTAGTTTTATTGCGGGCTACCGCAATCAAATCACCAAGAACTGCGCTCGCGGTTGGGGCGCCACCTGCTCCCCGACCATAAAACATCAACTCTCCCGCTGATTCCGCCTCAACAAACACCGCGTTGAACGCGTTACGTACTGAGGCAAGTGGGTGCTGACGAGAGACCAATGTTGGATGCACCCGTACTGAAACTCGATTGTCCGTGGTCAACTCCGCAATCGCTAACAACTTAATTACATGGTTCATATCGCGTGCTACTGCAACATCACGCGCGGTCAGCTTAGAGATCCCCTCACAGTAAACATCTGAAGATGAAACTCTGGTGTGAAAAGCCAATCCCGCCAAAATTGCAGCTTTAGCAGCGGCATCATGTCCTTCGATATCCGCTGTGGGGTCGGCTTCAGCAAAGCCAAGTGCCTGCGCCTCTTTTAAGACATCGGCAAAGGCAGAGCCCTCTTCATCCATCTTGGTAAGGATGTAATTGGTGGTTCCATTAACAATTCCCATAACTCGATGTACATGATCGCCAACAATTGACTCACGCATGGGGCGCAAGATTGGAATCGCACCACCAACCGCTGCTTCGTAATAAAGATCTACACCATGCTTATCTGCGGCATCAAATAATTCTCCGCCATGCTGCGCAAGAAGAGCTTTGTTGGCGGTAATGATTGATTTTCCATTTTTGATTGCGGTCAAAATCAATTCCCGTGCCGGTTCAATTCCACCCATAACTTCAATAACGATTTGGATATTGGGATCGGTAACGACAGAGTTTGCATCTGCCGTCAAGATTTCATTTGGTACGAATTCTCGCTTGGCATTTATATTCTTAACCGCCACCTTGCTAAGTTTTAAAGTAGCTCCAGATCGAGCTGCGAAATCTCCAGAGTCCTCATGCAATAATCGAGCAACATTTGAGCCGACAACGCCGCAACCCAACATGCCCACATTCAAAGTGGTAACTGCTGCGCTCATCATCAACTCCTTTTCCCTATGTTTGAAACTCTAAAGGTTTTCTTACTCTGTGATCCTTCGAGGCTTCTCATCCACCTCTAAGGCTAGAAGGTCAGCGTAGCTTTCCCTTCTAATGATGGTTCGTGCCGTTTGATTAAACACTGAAATCACAGGTGGCCGAACCATATGGTTGTAATTGTTGGCCATGCTGCGGCCATATGCACCGGTAGCCGGGGTTGCCAGAAGATCGCCTGGAACAATATCTGATGGCAGTTGCACATCATTAATCACAATATCCCCAGTCTCGCAATGCTTTCCGACCACTCTAGCCATCCTTAATGGTGCCGTACTTGTGCGATTTACCAAATCAATGGAGTACTCCGCGTCATACAAGGCGGTACGTAAATTGTCACTCATGCCACCATCTACTGAAACGTACCAACGCTTTGATCCATCCTCCAAGACAACCTCCTTGGTTGTCCCTACCTCATAGATAGTAATCATGGCCGGGCCAACAATCGCTCTTCCTGGTTCAATGGAAATTTTTGGCACCTTTAAATCATTTTTGCCACACTCCGCAGTTACAGTTTTTGATAACTTTTCCATTATTTGATTGGCATCACTAGGTTCGTCGCTGTCAATATATGCAATCCCATATCCGCCACCTAAATCCAACTCCGGTAGCACTACACCAAACTGCGCTTTGTACTTCGCCAACATCTCAATCAATCTTGCGGCTGAGGTTTCAAATGCATCCGATACAAAAATCTGCGAACCAATATGGGCGTGAAAACCATGCAAACTTAAAGAATCATGTTTTGTTGTAGCCAACACCGCATCCCATGCTGCGCCCGATGCAATAGAAAAACCAAATTTCACATCTTCATGTGCAGTAGAGATTGCCTCATGGGTATGTGCATCCACTCCCGGCGTTAAACGCAATAGAACTTTTTGTACAACACCCATTTTGTGAGCGATTTTTGCTACCCGCTCGATCTCCTGCAAAGAGTCAACGACGATGGTGCCCACTCGATAATCAATGGCGTCAAAAATCTCTTCTTCAGATTTGTTATTGCCATGTAGCTCTATTCGCTCGGCCGGAAAATTTGCTGCTTTGGCTACTGCTAACTCTCCCCCGGTGCAGACATCTAATCCCAAGCCACTTTGCTCGACCCAGTGGGCAATCTCCTTTGAAATAAAGGCTTTTGCTGCGTAGTACGCGGTTCCAGCGTTGTCGCCAAAGTGTTTGTCTAATGCGCTCTTCCATTGCGTGGCTCGCATTTTGAAATCCGCTTCATCCAAAATAAAGGCGGGTGTTCCGAATTCGCGCGCTAAGGAAGTTAGTGCGCAACCACCGACAGAAATAACACCGGATTCTTCAGTTGTTGTTGAGGGCCAAATCTTTGGATTGAACATATTGGTCATGGCTACATCCGCTCCGGTGCGCTAACGCCCAGCATCGATAGGCCATTGTTGATTACCTGTCTGGTTGCTTCACAAAGAACAACTCTGGTGCGATGGATATCTGA
>JBEAXZ010000085.1:0-4509 GCA_041159565.1 Actinomycetota bacterium
TTGGATATATCACCAACATTGAGCGAAACAACCTCGCTGACGCGAGCACCTGTTGCATAAAGTACTTCAAGTATTGCCCGATTTCGGATTCCAATAATCGAATCATCACAAGAGTTTATTAGCCGGGATACTTCATCAATTGTAAGAGCCTTTGGTAAACGTTTAGGAATCTTGGGCGGTAGGTAATCCTTAACAAGATTTTTGATTCCAGAGTCCTTTTCCATGAACGCATACCAACTTCGAAGTGCTACTACTTTGCGCGCAATGCTGGACTCTGACAATCCTCTCATACGCATGTTCGCGACAAATTTAGAGACAAACTCTGCATCCACGCTAGACAAGGCAACTTTAGACTCATCAATAAACTCTAAAAAACTGCCCAAATCTCTACGGTAAGCATTAACTGTATTTTTACTTAATCCTTTCTCAACCAGACAGTGGTTGAGAAAAGTTTGCAGTAGATCGTTATTAACCACGTTCTATAGCGGCTTTTATCAAACCGACAAAAAGAGGGTGTGGATTTGTTGGGCGGGAACGAAACTCTGGATGAGCCTGAGTGCCCACGTAATAGGGGTGTTGCTCTTCGGGAAGTTCAACAAACTCAACTAAATGATTATCTGGTGAGGTTCCACTAAAGATTAAGCCGGCCTTTGCGATCTGCTCCCTATAGGAGTTATTCACCTCGTATCTATGTCTATGCCGTTCTGAAATCTCCGAACTGCCATAGGTTTTTGCAACAATTGAACCTTGGGCGAGAATGGCTTTATATAAACCCAGACGCATACTGCCGCCCATATCAGCCTCGCCGGACACAATCTTCTCTTGCCCTGCCATCGTCGCAATAACTGGGTCAGAGGTTGTTGGATCAAATTCAGCGCTATTGGCGTTTTTTAGTCCAGCTAGATTTCTAGCCATCTCAATCACCATGCATTGCAATCCTAAGCACAGACCCAGGGTTGGGATCTTGTTTTCTCTGGCAAATTTCAAAGCACCCAATTTTCCTTCGATGCCTCGAACTCCGAAACCGCCGGGCACACATATGGCATCCAAATCTGCAAGATTCTTCTTTGCTCCGGCTTCGGTTTCGCAATCATCGCTAACAATCCAATTGATCTCAACCTTTGCGTTATTCGCAAATCCTCCGGCACGCAACGCTTCAGTTACAGAGAGGTAAGCATCAGGTAGATCAACATACTTACCAACTAAACCAACCTTGACGATATGTGCTGGATTATGCACCCGCTGTAGTAGAGCATCCCACTCCTGCCAGGCGACATCATTGGCTGGCAGTCCTAATCTTCTAACCAAGTAGGAGTCTAAACCCTCTTTATGTAGCACCTTAGGGATGTCATAAATAGATGGCGCATCAACAGCGGCCACCACCGCTTCTTGATCCACATCGCACATCAAAGAAATCTTTTTCTTAACAGCTACCGGAATTTCTCTATCAGAACGAAGAACTACCGCATCTGGTGAGATACCGATGGAGCGCAGCGCCTGAACCGAATGCTGAGTTGGTTTTGTTTTCAACTCACCGGAAGGGCCGATGTAGGGAACTAAAGAAACATGTAGATAGAAAACATTCTCCCTACCTACTTCTTGTCTAATTTGTCGTGCTGCCTCTAAGAAAGGCAAGGATTCGATATCTCCAACCGTGCCTCCGATTTCCGTTATAACTATGTCAATATCGGGAGCAGCCATCGCTTTCATGCGATCTTTAATCTCATTTGTTATGTGAGGAATTACCTGAACGGTATCTCCGAGGTACTCTCCCCGACGCTCCCTGGCAATCACACGTGAGTAAACCTGTCCAGTTGTCACATTGGCTGAACCATGCAGGTTTGTATCGAGAAAACGCTCATAATGTCCGATATCCAAATCCGTCTCTGCGCCATCATCGGTAACAAAAACTTCACCATGTTGGAATGGATTCATGGTTCCTGGATCTACATTTATGTAGGGATCTAGTTTCTGCATGGTCACGCGGAGGCCACGGGCACGTAATAACCGACCTAAACTGGATGCGGTTAGACCTTTGCCTAAACTGGAGGCGACTCCGCCGGTGACGAAAAGATGCTTGGTCACATGATTGGCGGTCATGGGTGGCGAACTTATCACGCCTTTACAGCTAAACGTAAATTCAATAGTTCGCGAGCGTGCTCTTGGGCGTGTTCTGAACCCTCTACTCCAGAAAGCATTCGGGCGATTTCCAACTCCCGCTCTGATTCAGAGATGGCACGGATGGAACTCTCGGTTACCGCTCCATCGCTATTCTTTTCAACCTTAATGTGATGATCCGCCCAGATCGCAACCTGCGGCAAATGGGTTACCACTATGACCTGAGCCTCCTGCGCTAACGCCTTTAATCGCCTTCCTACATCTAATGCCGCTTTGCCACCGACACCAGCATCTACCTCATCAAAAATATATGTGCCTACCGGATAGCTGTGAGCGATCACTACCTCTATCCCGAGCATTAACCGTGAGAGCTCACCACCGCTAGCAGCTTTTGCTAATGGTAGTAACCCCCCACCACTGTGCGCCGAAAACAAAATTTGAATTTCATCCAACCCCGAATTTTGCAGATCAGAGTCTGATTCCCCTGTACGTGAAGTAACCTTTACATTCAACCTGGCCTTTGGCATCGCTAATAGCTGCAACTCTTTCTCAACCTGCTTTGAAAACTCTATCGCCGCTGCACATCTAATCGCAGTGATCCGATTCGCAACCTTTAATAACGCGGCCCGTTTCTTTTCCACCTCTTTGGCCAATTGCGCAATCCGCTCATCTCCGCCATCAAGATCGCGAATCCGCGCTCCTGCTAGAACTCCTCGATCGATAGCCTCAAGGTAACTCTCAAGACGATCAGTTGAGGACCCATATTTCTTGGCAAAGCTCAACAATAATGAGCGTCGTTGTAATGCATTTTCTAACGCATTTGGGTCGGCTTCCAAGCCATCTAAATAGCGCTGTAGATCCCCTGCCGCATCAATCAGGTTGAATAAGGACTCCGAGATGCGCTCCTGAATCTCATCTAGATACGGATCTTTTCCCCGAGCGGTCTGTAAGTATTTTTTACTCACTTGCAGCGAATTTAATCCGCCTTGCTCTTCATGATTTAGCGCCTCACTGGCCCCAGTTACCGCAATTCTCAACTCTTCAATTGAGCTCAGTTTCGAGATCAAGTTATCTAACTCGGCTAGTTCCTCTTTGAGTGGCTTGATTTTCCGGTACTCACTATCTAGTTCGGAAAGCTCCTTAACCAATCTCTCCTTATCTCGTGAGGCCTTAGTTAACTCCTCGATCTGCCTCTTCATGGACAAATACTCTTCAAGCTCTTCGCGATACTCTTTCAAAACGGGAGATATCTCAGAATCGCAGAAACTGTCGAGCACCTCACGCTGTTTGGCTGGTTTCGATAAAACCTGATTAGCGTGCTGCCCATGCACCTCAATTAGGTGAGCCGATAACTCGCTGAGTGTGGCTGCAGTTGTGCTGACACCGCTAACCATGGCACGACTTTTGCCATCTTTAGCTACATTGCGATTGAGAAGTACTCCGCCTTCCTCAATAATTACATCGTTATTCTCAAGTAACTCTTTTATTTCGATTGGCAAAGGGTTTGGCAGTAGAAAGCTTCCCGCGGTGGTTAATCTCTCTTGTCCCGAGCGAACTAAATCCGAATCTGCTTTTCCACCCAAGATTAGATTTAGAGCGGTTAGTAACATTGTTTTACCAGCGCCGGTTTCTCCGGTAATTACATTTAGGCCTGGCTTAAATTCAACTTGAGCGTTATCGATAACTCCCAGCCCACGAATTGTTATCTCTTGCAAGTGTGAGCGAACGCCCGCACTCTTTTTACTCACCACGCCACCCATCAACTGGCAATTTGAACTTCGCAACTAATCGATCAGTAAAGGCCACCTCATCAATATGAGCTAAATTGATAAAGGATTTATCGCTGGAAATTAAGATGCGATCTGACTCAACTAATTGGAATTTGCGCAGTCCATCAGCTGAAAGCACACCCTCTTCGCTTTCAAGATCGATCGCAATCTGAGATTTTGGGGATACCACCATTGGGTCAGAGAAGAGTGCGTGGGCTGCAAGTGGCAACAAAACCAAAGCTTCAACATCAGGCCAGACCACAGGACCGCCCGCGCTAAACGCATAAGCGGTAGAGCCTGTTGGAGTTGCGCAAATTACCCCATCACAACCCCAGCGGGATAAAGGTCGATGATCAACCTGTACGAAAAGTTCGATCATCGTCTCTGTATTTCGTTCAACAGTTATTTCATTCAACGCCCAACCATGCGCAACCATCTGGTCTTTGCGTTGCACTTGGTAAGCAAGTGTCATACGTTTTTCAACTGAGTACTTCTCATCTCTAATTGCAGAGACAATTGAATCAGTCGATGGGCGACCAATCTGCGCTAGAAATCCAACATGTCCAAGGTTGATTCCCAAAACTGGAATTGAGCTGCCATGGATTTGTTCGGCGCCTCGCAA
>JBEAXZ010000086.1:0-4506 GCA_041159565.1 Actinomycetota bacterium
ATCCAATTGATAGTGAGTGCAAGTGTTATACCTGCGCCAATTATACCCGGGCCTATTTAAATCACTTATTCCGTGCCAAAGAGATTCTTGGTTCAACCCTTGCCACAATTCACAATCTGCATTTCATTGTTAATTTAGTTGACCGGATGCGACTTGCAATAAACAATGGAGATTTCCTCGAATTTAAAAAGGATTTTCTGGGGCGCTATCAGGCCCGCGGCGCTTCAACAGACTCTTGACCGACCTGTACCACTCTTCTGTAAGCAAGTATTGAAATCAGAGTTGCAACCGCCCCGCCAATCAAAAATGGCAATCTCAAACCACCACGCGCAATCACGCCTCCAACCAGAGAACCAATAGGCATCAACCCCCAAACAATTGTCCGTCTAGCACCGTGGATTCGGCCATATAGATGTGCTGGGATGAGTGACTGATAAAGCGACATCAACAAAATATTCCAAACTGAAATCGTGAATCCAATAATCACTGAGATTGCCACAAATACATAAGCGTTGGGAGCTAATCCCGTGAAAACAATCATGATTGAGGCCAGGAAAAGGTTTAGCGCGAGCGCTCTACCTCTGCCTAGTTTTTTTGAAGCAACAGGGGCCATAACTGAGCCAGCCAAGGCACCAATTCCTTGAATTGCTAGTACAACCCCAAAGTAGGAGGGCGCAACATCAAGCTCCTTCAAAATAAAGAGTGGAGCGATGGCATTCGATAAGGAGTAGAAGAAGCCAATTGAGGTGGTAATTACCACAATGCTAAAGATTCTCTTATCTTGATACAAATAATTTAAAGCAAACTTGATATCGCCAATGAGTCCTAAACGCTCTTTGCCCTCATCATCCTCATGGACTGGATTAACATCTTTATGAAATGGAAATAGGGCCAGAAGTACCGCGGCCATAAAGAAACCGGTAGTCGAGAAATAAAACGGCAAAGCGATGGCGATTGCATAGAGAAAGCCACTTAAAGGTGAACCCGCAAACTGGGCGACAATCACCTCGGAGATCTGGAGTCTTGAGTTACCCCGCTCAAAGTTGGACTTATCCAGTATCTGTGGCAATACAGATTGGGCTGTTGTATCAACTAAAACTTCGCAAACTCCAAATAGGAAAACACATCCCAAAAGAATCCAGATATTTATAAATTCTTCTGAAATTGAAAAGGCTACAAAGAGAGCTAATACGGAACGGCCAAAATTGCCAAGCACCAAAGCTCTTCTTTTATCAATCCGATCCACTAAAGCCCCAATCGGAATTGCGAAAAATAACCATGGCAGCAATCCCAAAGCGGAGAGCAAGCCAATCAATATTGGGTCTTCAGTAAGCGAGACGGCCAATAGAGGCGCGGACAACTTCAAAACGCCATCAACCAGATTTGTTATTAATGAGGCGGACCAGATTCGGGAGAAGTCCTTACCTAAAGGCAATTTTTCTGACACCACCGAATAATATCTATGGTTTCAGCAATTCCTTCATCGACTCTATTTCAGCCTGTTGCGCATTGATTATTTGTTTGGCAAGCGTGGAAACCTCTTGATTTCGCGAATCTGTAACCATTTCTGCCATATCAATTGCACCCTCATGGTGCTTAATCATTCCCGTTAAAAATAGCTGATCGAACTCAGGGCCAGTTGCACTCTCTAACTCCCTTAACTCACCATCGGAGAGCATTCCCGACATGCCGTGACCAGCATGAGAGCCCTTGTCTAAATCGCCCCAGGACTTCATCTGATCTATTTCTGGAGCCTGAGCATTCTTAATCTCTGTTGCCAAAGCTATTACCTCTGGATTGCTAGAGTTTTTAAGGGCTATATCTGACATGACAATCGCCTGTTCATGATGCGGCACCATCATCGCAGCAAACATCAAATCATTTGATGAGTACTGATTACTGGATTTCTGATCAGTTGCACAGGCTGTCAACAAAAGTGTCAGCAAGGCCAATCCAACTTTCTTTAACATTCCAAAAAGATAATCTATCTTGGGTTAGTTTGCGAGTTAACGATGCGGGCAAGAATTGAAGCAATTAAAGTTGTCAAAATAACGTAGGACAAGGTCAATGCTTGTAGCTCGACCGCAAAGACGGTTGTAGCGGCTAAGCCAGCGATTACCATTGAAAATTCCCCGCGAGGAATCAGAAGTATTGCTGCCCTAAATGTTGCCTTCTCTTCCTTTAGATCTCGAACCGACCACCATGCCGTAATCCACTTGGTGCCAATTCCAGTTATCGCCAGAATCAAAGCTGGTAATAAGACATCTGGAATATCTGCAGGATCAGTGCTTAGACCAAAGAACAAAAAGAAAATCGCAGAAAACAAATCTCTCAAAGGTGCCAATCGCACCCTTGCGACTATTGCGACATCACCGGTAAGTAAGAGGCCCACTAGAAAGGCCGCCACCGCACCCGAAAAACCGTAATAAGTTGCCACTCCTGATGCCAATAACGCTGAGCCAAACACAGTCAAAAGAACAGTCGCAGTATCTCCCATTATTAATGGTGCATGAGGTATGTGAAAGCCCTTTGCCCCAATCAATAAAGCTATTCCAGTAATAACTAATGCAATGGAAACCGAGATCAAACCAGTAATAGCGCCAAGTGATGCCAATAGAGCGCTCAGAATTGGTAGGTATGGGGCTAGGAATAGATCTTCAATGACCAAAACGCTGATTGCACGTTTTGTAGATTCATTTGATTCCGACCTTAAATCTTTAATGAATTGAGCAGCGATGCCAGATGACGAAACGTAGGTAATTCCACCAAGGGCAAGAGCTCCCATCCATCCCCAACCTAAAATGAAACCAAAAATTAATCCGGGTGTGAAGTTCAGAACTAAATCCACAAAACCAAGAGATTTACGTTGCTTTACAGAATCAAATAGTTCTTCTGCCGAGTACTCAAGTCCTAACATAAGCAAAAGTAATATGGCGCCCCATTGCGCACCCAAGTTGAGGAAATTGTCGCTAAAGGAAAGGTCAACAATTCCGCCATTGCCGAAAAACAACCCAGCAATTAAAAATATCGGTACAACGGAAAATCTCAGCCTTGAAGCTATGTAAGCTGCTATGCCCAACCCAACTAAAACTGAACCAAGTTCACCCAGAACTAGGCCATCTTCCTTCGATAATGATGCTGCGACCTCAATCATGGACTGAGTTTACTCTCCTACTTACTGGCAGCGACCGCCTGATCGAGATGGCCGCGAACATGCTTTGTCATGTAGCCAACGTAATCAATCAGCGATATCGGCTCGCCATTGGCTCTGATGCCTGTTTTTTGTAATTGGGCACCATCAAGCCCCGCTAATAAATCTAGATTGTTGCGACGTAAAGCAGAAAAGGTTTCTACTGAAGTGCGGGCATCGCGATTTACTTTTATCGCCGCAAAAGCATCCTCATCCCAATTAGAAAATTGATAATTATCTGAGGTGAGGATCATTCGAATCCGCAAAGATAGAGAGATCTCGGCATCGCATATATGGGCCAAACATTGTGAAGCGGTCCAACCTCCATCGGCCGGAACCTTGTCTAGGGCGAATGAAAAGGTTTCGTAAAACTCCTGCACCCGTGAAACATCCTCCAGGTACTGTGCAAAAACTTCCTTACTCATATCTCCCCTAATCCAAATCTCGGCGCAAAGTTGTGCGCATCGCTACCAATGAAAATATCGTTGCGTAACCCAACAGTACAAGTATTGCTGGACCCGGCGATAGATAGTTCTCAATACTGAAGTTAAAATCATTGGAGCCAAAATCTAGATCTACCAAGCCGGTTATCGCGCCAGCTGGCAAGTACTTTCCAATGGATTCGACGAAAGCAACAACTAAACCTTCAACAATTAAGGTCCAGATAACAGCACCGGTTACAGCTGCAACCTGGTTCTTTACCAAGGCGCCCAAGCCAACTCCAACAATACCCAAGACAATGCCAGATAGCGCCGAGGCTCTGAAAACCTTCCAAATTAACTCTCCCGTGACAGGCGCATGTGGTTCATAGAAAGTGAGTGCAATTAAGCCTGAAGATAACGCAATTAAAAATGAAAAAATCTGAACAATCAAGCCAGCTAAGGCAGCGGTAATTAACTTTGCAACCAATACGGTACTGCGCTTTGGGGTAACTAAAAATGTACCGACCGCGGTTCCATGACGAAACTCATTGGTCATAATCAAAATACCCATAATCAACGCAAATAGATAACCCCCGGCGGCGTTAGCAAATACGGCGTTGATACCTTCAGGTGTCGAAGTTCCAGAAAATCCCATTCTCATTCCCCGAGTTTCGGAGTTGAGAACAACAATTGGGGCGACTGTTCCTAAAGCAGCAAAAATTCCGCTCCAGATGAGTAGGAGCCAATTGGCTCTCAAGTAAATTAATTTACGTAACTCAGATTGAATTAGGGCTTTCATGCGCTTCTCCTCATCGTTAGATCGAGGAATGCCTCTTCGAGTGATTTGCCCTTGCAAATCTCTGCGATGCTGCCTTCAGCAACCAAAACTCCTTT
>JBEAXZ010000087.1:0-4375 GCA_041159565.1 Actinomycetota bacterium
GATTCGAGATCCCTTATCCAACAGTGATAGATGACTCGATTCTTATTGGTTTTAAAGGCTCATTACCCGCTAATGCAATCCCGACAACAGTAATTCTGGATAAAACTGGGCGGGTGGCTGCTCGTATTTCTGGAGTAGTTACCGTTGCTTCGCTATCTAAATTGATCGAAAAGGTGTCGGCGGAATGAGAGATTTCTTTGTAGAACAGATCTTTTCCGGCTTTCTGGTCACAGCTTTTCCATTCGCCTTTATCGCAGGTGTTATCTCCTTTCTTTCACCATGTGTTCTACCTCTTGTTCCGGGATACCTTTCATTTGCTGCAGGTTTTTCAGTAAGTCGAGGAAAGGTTCTGCTGGGATCTTTACTATTTGTTCTTGGCTTTAGCTTAGTTTTCATCTCATACGGAGCCTTGTTTGGTGGTTTAGGAAATCAACTTTCAGCCAACGAGGAAATCATCTCTCGAATTCTTGGCGTATTAACAATTTTTCTGGGATTTATTTTTTACGGTCGCTTTCCTTTCTCTCCAACGATCCGACCAAAGATGCGAACAACTGGTGGATTACTCGGAGCACCGATGTTAGGCATTCTCTTTGGTATTGGTTGGACGCCATGTATTGGTCCAGCACTTGCCGCTGTTCAAACTCTGGCTTTTCAAGAGTCCAGTGCAGTCCGTGGTGCGGTTCTATCACTTGGTTACTGTCTAGGTCTTGGTTTGCCTTTCATCCTTTCAGGATTGTCATTGGATAAATCAGCAAAGCTTCGTTCATTTATTTATCGTCGCGGAGACATAGTTTCTAAGGTTGGCGGTGTTTTCTTAATTACCATCGGTGTATTGCAAGTATTGGGTTTCTGGAGTCAGATCATGAACTCACTTCGAACATTAATCTCTGACTTTATTCCGGTGATCTAATGAGCCAACAAACACAGATCCCTGAACTCGATAGCGTTGGCTTACTTCGCTACGCGTGGAGACAGCTAACAAGTATGCGCACAGCGTTGATCTTGCTGCTAATGGTTGGCGTTGCAGCCATTCCTGGCTCTCTATTTCCGCAGCGGACTCAAAACCCGCTTCAAGTAGGTCAATACTTCAAGGATTCGCCAGATGTAGCTAGGTGGATGGATCGCTTCTACTTATTTGATGTCTACGGTTCGCCCTGGTTTAGCGCGATTTACATTCTGCTCTTTATCTCCTTAATCGGCTGTGTCTTACCTCGTACCTTTGAACATTTCAAAGCTGCTCGCGCGTTACCTCCTACGACACCAAAAAATCTCTCACGTTTAGAGCATCACCAGTCATGGAGCCCGAAAGGTGATGAGTTAGAGCTTGCTCGCAAGTGGTTTAAAGCAAAGCACTTTAGAGTTCTAGAAGTTGATGGTTCAATCTCAGCGGAAAAGGGCTTTACACGTGAAACTGGAAACCTCTTTTTCCATTTAGCTCTAATTTTGATTTTGCTGGGAATCAGTTTCAGCTCTTTGTTTGGTATGCGTGGTGAAGCGATCGTTAATGTTGGTGAGAGATTTGTTAATACACCTACAAGTTATGACACTCTCAATTATGGAAAGCTTTACAAGGATTCAAATATTCCTGCATTTATGTTGACGGTAGATAAGTTCGTTGCGCAGTACAACCTTGAAACAAGCGCTCCTGAAGATTACACATTGGATGTTTCTTTACTTCGCGATGGTTCAACCACAATTGAGAAGAAGAGAATCAAAGTTAATAGTCCAATGACTATCGGAACTACGCGTGTGTATCTGCAAGCTAATGGATATGCACCAGTTGTGACGGTTCGAGATTCAAAGGGCGATGTTGCATTCCAAGGGCCAGTGACATTTCTTCCACAAGATGCAAATCTTCGATCAATAGGTGCGATCAAAGTTCCAGATGCGGATCCACAAATTGGCTTCTTGGGTTCCTTCCTTCCTACATATGTCCGTGATGGTGCAAATGGTGGAGCTAGTGCATTTCCTAAAGCGCTTAACCCACGGCTATTGCTTTCTGTATGGAGCGGTGATTTAGGTCTTGACTCAGGAATTCCTCAATCTGTTTATCGAATAGATACAACAGATATGAAGCAGATCGGTTTAAAGGGGTTAAAGCCTGGTGAAAGCTATGTTTATGAGGGCGGATCTATAACTTTTGAAGGTTATGTTCAGTGGGTAAACCTGAACTTCGTTGCAGATCCCGGAAAGCATCTTGCATTACTTGGAGGTATTGTTGCGATCCTTGGATTGCTCGCTTCATTGTTTACACGCAGACGTCGTATCTGGATACGTGTTGGCGATGAGGTCGAGGTTGCAGCGTTAGCCAAGAATGCAGCTCCAGGGCTCGAGCTTGAAATTCAAGGTTTTGTAAAGATGTTAAAGGGAGAGAAATAGATGTCACGTTCATGGGCTTTTGCATCAAATTACTTGGTGTACTCAGCGATGGCTGTCTATGCAATCTCTTTTCTCGCACATGCAATTGAAACCGCTTGGGCGGTAAAGGTTCCAACCGACAAGAGTTCAACGTTGGATTACAAGCGCACTGAAAAGGTTGCTCGAATTGCAACAGCGATGATGATTCTGGGATTCGTACTTCTGTTTGCCGGCGTAATTGCACGTGGTATCTCTGCAGGAAGAGTTCCTTGGGGAAATATGTATGAATTCTCCATTACCGGAGCTTTAGCATTTTCAGGGGCATATTTACTAGCGCTTCGTAAATTTGATCTTCGATGGCTGGGACTTCTAGTGTCAGTCTCTGTCTTATTAACAATTGGTACCGCAGTCACAGTTCTATATGTTCCAAGTGCTCCACTTGTTCCTGCACTTAAATCCGAATGGCTTGTCATTCACGTATCAACAGCGATCATTTCTGGCGGAGTTTTCTTACTTTCAAATGTTATTGCCGCTGCTTACTTGTACTTAGATCGTATGGAGAGCAAGGGCGAACGAACACAATGGGCTAAGCGTTTGCCAGATTTAGAGTCACTTGATCAGTTGTCATATCGACTTGTTGCATTTGTATTTCCATTGTGGACATTCTCAGTTATCGCAGGTGCGATTTGGGCCGAAAGCGCCTGGGGTCGTTACTGGGGTTGGGATCCAAAAGAAACCTGGGCCTTCATTACCTGGGTTGCATATGCGGCGTATCTTCACGCCCGCGTAACTATTGGATGGCGTGGTCGTCGAGCAGCATGGTTATGCCTCTTCGCTGGCTCAACATTTTTGTTTAACTATATTTATGTAAATATCTGGGGAACTGGAAAGCACACCTACTCAGGGCTCTAAAGTTCTTAAAAGTTTTAAAGTTTGCCTAAGAAATCAGGATCATCATCTGGTGGCAGGATGCGGCGCTTAGGTGCTCTTCCACCTTTGCGCTTATTGCGTCCAGCGATTAAGTAAGCGATTGGTCCGATTGCAGCAGCTTGTGGCCCCAAAATAATAATGAGCAACAACCATCCCCACTTGGGAAGATTCTTGATCTGCGACTCATCTGTGCGTGCACAATCAATGAGTGCGTAGATAGTTAATCCAAAGACCAGAACTAATGGGATGAGCTTTGACATGTTCTTAGTGTATCCCTAACCCAATTGCCAGCAAGATAGAAAAAACCATCTGCAACTTTCCAGTTCTACCTAGAACTGGAATGAGATCCTTACCTGAAATACCACTTAAAACTTGCCTTGAAATCGCGATACTCATTGGCAGAGCAAGGACTGTAAGTAGCGCTGTTGGAATCAATGTGGCAATTGCTGCAAGGTGAGCAAGAGCCAAGAGCGCTACATACATCAATCGAGCGTTGCGATCTCCGATGCGAACCGCAACAGTTAACTTGCCAACTAAAGCATCTTTTGGTCTGTCCCGTAAGTTGTTAATTGCCAGGATTGCGCAAGAGAGAGCGCCCATGGGAATTGAAACAATAAAACTTAGTAGGGTGATCTGCTCTGTCTGTGCGTAGTAAGTACCCATAGTTGCAACAACACCAAAGAAGAGAAATACAGATAACTCTCCAAGACCTTTGTAACCATAAGGATTCTTTCCACCGGTATATCCCCATGCTGCTGCGATTGAGATAACTCCAATGAGGATTAACCATGGTGATGTTAAGAGTGCGAGCCAGGCACCAGCGATGCTTGCGATCGCAAAGGAAACAATGGCGGCGGTTTTAACCGCTGAAGCGGTGGCCATTCCACTTGCAACTAAGCGGGTAGGACCCACTCGATCTGCATCGGTGCCCTTAACTCCATCGCTGTAATCATTGGCAAAGTTCACTCCAATTTGAAGCCAGACAGCGACCTTTAATGCAAGGGCTGCACGGAACCAATTGAAATCAGAACCAACCAAAGCGGTAGCTACAACAACTGGTGCAATTGCTGCCGGAAGAGTGCGCGGA
>JBEAXZ010000088.1:0-4343 GCA_041159565.1 Actinomycetota bacterium
GTGAATAAGGTGAGAGGAAATTGTTGGCGGTAACCAACATGCCTGCTACTCCACCAACTCCACCCGCAATAGCCCATCCAATGGTGCGGGTTCTAGCTGTTCTAATTCCCGCTAATTGAGCGATTTCTGGGGCATAAGCCGAGGCACGCAGCGCCAGTCCTAGGTTGGTCTTCTGGAACAAGATAGCCAGCGCGATAAGAATTATTGAAGTAGTAACAATGATCAGAACATTTAAAGGAGAGAAAGGAATAGTGGATTCGCCGATGGTAAATCCATTTGTTGATGCTGGAGTTTGAATAGATTTAAATTCGCCACCCCATGTGAGTCCGACAATACTTCTAATTAATCCCAACAAACCGAGGGTCGCGATAACTGGAGCAACGACCGCCGCTGGTCCAGAGTTGGCATGCTTAAACAGCACGCGCATGAAAAAGTAATCTACGCCAGCGCCCAAAAGCGCACCAGCAACTATTGCGAAGACCAATCCCAACCAAAAAATTTCGGAGCGGCTTGCTATCTCAAAGCCAATATAGGTAGAGGCCATGGCCTGTCCTGCTTGAGCAAAGTTAACAACTCTGGTTGAGCGCCATACCAAGACTATCGCCAGTGACATCAACGCATAGATTGAGCCGGTAGATAGACCAATCAAAATAGTTTCAAATACTTTTTGCATTAGTACCCCAAATACGCAGCGCGTAGCGCTGGATCGTTGATTAGGTCAGAGGCTTTGCCGGATGCGACAACCTCTCCGAGATTAATGATTACACCGGTATCAGCAATCTCCAGTGCACTCATTGCGTTTTGCTCTACAAGTACCACCGTCAAACCCAATCTATGACGTAGCTTGTCTATGGTTTCAAAGATTTGTTCAATGACTAGAGGTGCCAGACCAAGCGATGGTTCATCCAATAGAAGTAGTTTGGGTCTTGAGACTAAGGCGCGACCGATCGCCAACATCTGGCGCTCTCCACCAGAGAGAGTGTCCGCACTTTGGCCCATACGCTCACCAAGTCTGGGGAACAACTCAACAACCTCTGCGATAGCAGCATTGGTATCTGTGCGATTACTGCGCCAAATACCTCCCAGCACCAAATTCTCTTTAACAGTAAGTTCGGGAATTACGGATTTACCTTCAGAAACATGTGAAATTCCGCGACGCACTAGGACATCAGGCTTCTTACCCAACATCTCCCGACCCTGCCATTCTGCATTTCCAGATGAGGCATCTTTTAATCCCGAAAGTGTTCTAAGTAAAGTGGTTTTACCTGCACCATTTGAACCAATAACCGCGGCCAGTTGTCCCGGTTCTACCGAAAAAGTCACGTTGCGAAGCGCGCTGATGGCGCCATGAGAGACGCTGAGATTATTTACAACTAATCCGCTCATGCTTTATTCCTTGCGGATTTATCTTTGGAGTGTGTTCCCAAATAGGCCTCAATAACAGCATCGTTGTTGCGCACCTCTTGTGGCGTGCCAGATGCAATTATCTGGCCAAAATTCAATACATAAATACGATCACAAACCGACATCACAACATCCATGTGGTGTTCAACAATAATTATTGAGGTGCGAGCCTTTAGGTTGTTAATCAAACTATTGAGCCACTCAATGTCTTGCGCACCCAGTCCACCGGCCGGCTCATCAAGCAAAAGAATTTCCGGCTCTGCAACTAGAGCTCTTGCGATTGCAACACGCTTAGTATCAGGATAAGAAAGAGTGTCAGCTCTGCGATCTGAAACGCCACCAACATAAACCCGTTCGAGTGCTGCTTGAGCCCTATCCCGTAATTTTTGTTCATCTTTAGCGTTGGTGCCAAAGGAGGAGCGCAGTAGACCTGATTGCGCGAAACGGTTTGCACCAATCATTACATTGTCAGCAACAGTTAAATCTGGAAAAAGTCCTACGCCTTGAAGAGTGCGAGCGATACCAAGCTTTGCTAATTGAAATGGTTTGGGCCACTTAACCTCTTTACCTTTTAGTGAAAGTGAACCCTCTGCAGGGGTAACGATGCCGCACAACGCGTTAAAGACTGTGGTCTTGCCAGCACCATTTGGGCCAATTAATCCCAAAACCTCGCCCTGCTTTAGCTCTAGGTTTACACCGTTAAGCGCCTTCAATCCGCCGAAATTTACGGAGAGATCTTTTACGGAGAGCACGGTTTTTTTATCTGCCAAGTTATTTGGCACTCGCACACTCTCCTTTAATCTATATAGATTCGCTTAACCCGTGGACCGATACGTGTCACGATTTCATAATTAATCGTGCCGCACGCCCCCGCCCACGAGTCTGCTGTGTAACAGGTGTCGGAAGTGTAACTGTCGCCCTTATCGCTGCCAATGACGCCGCCGATTAAGTATGCCCAATCCCCTGCGCAGGCTTGTGATTCTTTACCTAAATCCACGACAAATTGATCCATAGAAACCCGACCAATAATTGGTGACTTTTTGTTACCAACCAGTACGCCAGCGCTGCTATCAGCATTGCGTGGAACGCCATCGGCATAACCCATTGCGACAACTCCGATTTTGGTATCGCTCTGAGTTTCAGCGGTTCCGCCGTAACCAACCTTAGAACCTGCTGGGACCTCTTTAACAAGATGTAACTTCGCACGCAAAGTTAGTGCTGGGGTTAATCCTAGTTTTTCTGAACCACCCATTGTTTTTACATCAGGTGATAAGCCATACATCGCAATTCCCAATCTCACTAAATCGAAATTGGATTTATTGTCATTAATAGTTGCTGCTGAATTACTTAGGTGTCTGATCTCCGGATTCAAGCCGGATTTCTTTGCAACTTCAATCGCTCTTTCAAAATTACTGCGTTGTAAAGCATTGAACTCTTGTCCTGGCTCATCTGCTCGGGCAAAGTGAGACCAAACTCCAATCACTTTGATGACACCAGAAAGTTCAGCTTTCTTTGCCTCCGCTACTAAATCATTCCATTCGTAAAGTGCTCCACCTCGAGTCATTCCTGTATCAACTTCGAGATGAACGCGTGCGGTAAGTTGCAAAGACTGTGCTGCTGTTATTACCTGTTCTAAATGAGCGACTGAAGGGATTGCAAGATCAATATTGTTTTTAATTGCAGCAACAAAATCATCAGAAATCGGGGTTAGCCAAGCCAATATCGGCGCACTCACTCGCGCTGCACGAAGGGTCAACGCCTCCTCCAGTAGCGCAACACCTAGCCAACTCGCCCCAGCTTTCACCGCAGTACGCGCCACAGCCACCAAGCCATGGCCATAAGCATTTGCCTTTACGACCGCTAACGCCGGTGCTGAGCTATGCGCCATTAGATGTTTTATGTTCTTGTCGATGGCGGATAAATCAACAATGGCCTCAGCCCGGTTCTCCGTACTCATTGCGTCACCCTACGACGGTTGCCGAGTAGATGGAATAAAACGATCAATTGCAACCACTAACACCAAGATTGCACCACCCAAAAACATCCCGCCAATCAAGTCGGTAAACCAATGGGTATTTCTTAAGAGAGAAACAAATGCCACAGAGATGGTTAGGACTGCGACCAACCAATACAGTTTGAGGCCCTCAAAAGGTGCTCTGTGGGTATATCTAAAAATTATGTAAGCAAATAAACCCCAGGTAACAAGCGCATTTGAAACATGTCCGCTGGGATAGGCCATGCCATCGGTAAACATGCATACTTCAAAATCCTGTCTTGCCTTACAGCGCCCAAATCCAATCTTCGCAGCACCAACAAAGACATTTAGGAATATTAAGGAAAGCACAGATAAATTGAGCGGGCGCCATGACTTAAATCTGCGACTAATCAAAATCGCAGTAATCAATAAGATCGAAGCGGTTACCCAGCGCAGACCTAAATCATCTATTCGCAGAATCAAGAAGTTTAGAAAACCATTAAATTTGGGTCGTTCTAAATCTGCCAGGTACTGATCTACTTTAAAAAGCAATCCTTGATTAATTACATCCAAAGTAATCAATACAAATCCCAGGGCTAATGCCGCACTCCAACGTAAGGCCGCCTTCATCTCTTTGCGGCGAACTTCAACTCTTTGATCTACAACATCATCAAAAAGCCCCTCTGCGTTTGCACTCATTCGACTGTCACCGACTTTGCTAGGTTGCGAGGTTGATCAACATCATTGCCTCGTGCGACCGCCATTTCATAAGCAAAGACCTGCATCGGCACAATAGAGAGAATCGGCTGAAGAAGCTCGATAGTTTTTGGAATTCTAATTAAATATGGAACATCAATATCAATTGCGGAATCTGCGATTGCAATTACCCGCGCCCCTCTAGCTTTAACCTCTTGAATGTTGCTGCGCATTTTCTCCGTGATCTCGCTGGAATCAGGCGGCAATA
>JBEAXZ010000089.1:0-4276 GCA_041159565.1 Actinomycetota bacterium
CACTAAGTCTGTATCGGAGCGTATTGAAGTAATGACAAAAAGAGGCTGGGGGCTTTTTGCTCTCGTGGGATTGCTATGGGGAATCCCCTACTTATTCATGAAAGTCGCCGTTGAGGAGTTATCAACCCCACTAATTGTCTTCGCCCGCGTGCTGATTGGTGCTGTAGTACTTATCCCACTTGCTTATTTTAAGAAGGAATTACTCTCAGCATTAAAGTATTGGAAATACATAGCTTTGTACGCCGTGCTTGAAATGGTAATTCCCTGGAGTTTGATTACTAGCTCTCAGCGCGATCTTTCTTCGGGCGTTGTTGCTCTTTTGGTAGCAACGGTTCCAATTTGGGCGACATTTTTTGCTCATCGCGGTGGAGATACCACTGCGGCTCATCGCACACGTGTTTTTGGAATCGCGATTGGTCTAATAGGTATCGCACTGATTGTCGGAATTGAATCACTCAACGATGTGAACAACTTGGTAGCGCTATTCAATGTTTTGATTGCGGCATTCTCTTATGCCTGGGCGGTCAACATGATTACTACAAAGGCGCCAAATGTCTCTGGAATCGCGATTAATGGATTGGCGATGGCCATATCAACTGTGGTTTTTGCACCATTTGCCTTAACCCACTTGCCAGAACAAATGCCTTCTAATGAAGCCATTCTCTCTACTTTGGGACTAGGCGTCTTGTGCACCGCGGCTGCTTTTTGGATCTTCTTTAAGGTTCTAGAAGATATAGGTCCGGCTCGAGCCTCACTAGTGGTCTATCCCAATACCGCAATCGCCGTGGTTCTTGGCATTATTTTGCTTGATGAGGAGTTGACTGTGGCAATACTTGTTGGTTTACCTTTGGTGTTGATTGGTTCTTACTACGCGAGCCGCAAGCCTAAGACCCCGATTATTGCTGGTTGAATCCAAGTTTAGATAAAGCCTTTGCATCGCTTTGCCAATTAGGCATTACCTTTACATGTAGACCTAAGAAAACTCGGCCCTTTAATTTCTTTTCAATCTCTTGACGCGCGTTGGTTCCTACCTGTTTCAAACGCTCGCCTTTGGCACCAATGATGATGGCTTTTTGGCTATCGCGCTCGACAACAATCGAGGCGTGTATATCAAAAAACGGCCTCTCCTCTGGGGTACGTTTTTCACGCTCTGAAATCTCATCGATTATCACCGCAATCGAGTGCGGCACTTCTTCAAATACATCAGCGATCGCTGATTCCCGAATTAAGTCAGCGAGCTGATTTTCTATCTCTTGATCGGAGGTCATATCAGCTGGGTAAAAGGCTGGTGATTCTGGAGCGTATTTTGCCAAGAGATCTAGCAATAGTTGTACCTGATCATCGGTCTTGGCAGAAAGTGGCACTATGTCATCCCAAGAAAAACCGGCCTGCTCTGCCAATTTACTCGCTGCAATTAACTGCTCTGGAAGTTGAGGCTTCTTGGCCATATCAATCATGGTTATGGCACAGATCTTCTTTGCCGTTTTGTGGTTTGCTATTTCTTGTGCAATAAAGAGATCGCCCGCCCCGATTGCTTCGACCGCGGGGATGCACAAAACAATGGCATCAACTGAATCCATGCTTTCACTGACCATAGAGTTAAGCGCGCCACCCAAGAGAGTCTTCGGCTTGTGTACGCCCGGTGTATCTACTACTACCAATTGAAAATTATCTCTTGTCACGATGCCGCGGATTGCGTTTCGAGTTGTATTAGGGTGATGAGAGGTAATAACAATCTTCTCACCAACTAAGGCGTTCACTAAGGTTGATTTACCAGTATTAGGCCGCCCAACTATTGCGACAAAGGCTGCTTTATGTGACATCACCGCTAAGGGTACTAGTAATTTTTGGTGCTAATGGCATCAGAAGTTCTAGCGCATCACTAACTGAGGTAACAATCTCAGCACATCTCTCGCCTATTAACCTATGACAACCATCGCTGGTTGGCGAAGAAATAGGTCCAGGAACCGCCATAACTATGCGCATTAACTCTGCCGCATCTCGCGCAGTTCGCAGAGATCCACTTCTAAAAGCCGCTTCTACGACGATTGTGCCCTTTGTCATCGCTGCGATAATTCGATTTCGCGTCAAGAAGCGATCCTGTCTAGCTTTTTCATTAGGCATCACCTCGGATATCAATGCACCTGTTTCGCAGATTTCGGCAAACAATCTCTCATTTCCTGCTGGATAGTTGATAGATACCCCTGAAGCTAATACCGCAAGAGTCTTGCCCTCTGCTGCAATTGCTCCACGATGTGCGTGGGTATCAATTCCATAGGCGCCGCCACTTACCACTCGCCAATCCCGATCGGCAAAACCAGCCGCAAACTCACTAGCAATTTTGGCTCCGTATATAGTCGGATTTCTAGTGCCCACAATCGCAACTGCATTTCCCTCTATCTCATTGCCTTTAACGATCAGGCCAATTGGAGGCGCGGCTAGATCATTTAGTGCACGCGGCCATTCTGCAGAGTCTTTGGTGATAAAGCGTGAACCAGAGTTGGAAATTTGCTCGTACAGTTCATCAGAATTACTATTCAAAATCTTGTTTTTAATGCGTTCGGCGGATTTGCGTTGATCAAGGTAAACGTCAGCCAGAATTTTTTCAATTAACTCCGAAGCGCCTAGTCGTCTTAACTCTTCACACCAGAATTTGGAGCCACCCTCTATTGCGTTAAATAAGACTACTTTGTCTTTATCTATCATGCCGCTATCTCCGTAGCCGATCGCAAACTCATTGCAATATCTAACTCTTCGATTCCAGGTATCGCGACCTCTTGGAGATCGGCAATACTCCAACATAAGCGAAGTAATTTGTGAAATCCCCTTGCGGTTATTTCCTCACGATCAATCAGATTGTGTAGCGCGCTCATAGCCTTTTGCTGAGCCTTAAAACGGGTTCGAAGCAGCTCGGAGGGAATTTGGGAGTTAAGAGAAAAACTATAGTCAGCAAACCTATCTGCTGATATTCGCCGGGCTTTTTCTACCCGAGCTCTAATTTGAATACTGTTTTCTCTTGGTGTTAAGTCCGCCAACTCCACCCTGGTCGGAGTATCAACTTTGAGTCGTAAATCAATACGATCTAGTAGCGGTCCAGATAGTTTGCTTAAGTAACGTCTTACCTGCAGTGAGGTGCATTGACAGCCTCTACCTTTCCCGGAAAATCTGCCACAGGGACAGGGATTGGCTGCCAAAACCAACATGAACTGCGCAGGAAATTTAAAACTGCCGATTGCTCGGGTAATTTCCACGACTCCCGATTCCAGTGGTTGGCGGAGTGAGTCAAGAATTCCATTCCCGCACTCGGGAGCCTCATCAATGAATAGCACCCCGTTATGAGCCAGAGAACACGCCCCTGGTCTAATTGTTTTTCCGCCGCCACCGACCATTGCGACGGTAGTAGTGGTGTGATGTGGAGCGATAAATGGTGGACGCTTTTCTAAGATGTATCCAATATCAAAAGTGCCAGCGACAGAGTGGATAGCTGCAACCTGTTTGGTCTGACTACTTGAAAGCCGCGGCAAAATACTAGGCAATCTTTCAGCCAACATGGTTTTCCCAGTTCCGGGTGGACCAATCATTAAGAGATGATGTCCGCCGGTGGCTGCAACCTCCATGCCGAACTTTGCGATTTGCTGTCCGGCCACTTGAGAAAAATCTAAGTTTGAATTTGTTTCACCGGTATCTCGATGTTGTAAAGGCATTAATTGGCAGGAGCCACTCAGGTAGCCAATGACCTGAGAGAGATTAGTGGCAGGTAAAATCTCCAGATCCTCAATCAGTGATGCTTCATCAGAGTTTTCCACTGGAAGTATTGCCCGCTTGGTTCCATGTTTGGCGGCGGCCAACAACATAGGCAAAATTCCTCTAATTGGTTTTAGGGCACCTTCTAGCGATAACTCTCCAATTAAGATCATTCCTTTAAGGGCGGTTGAAGAAATCTGACCGCTAGCGGCAAGAATTGCAATGCTTATTGGTAAATCAAAACCTGAACCACTTTTTGGCAGCCATGCCGGAGAGAGCGAAACGGTTATTTTGTGTTGTGGCCAAATTAATTTGGAGTTTTGAATTGCAGAACGAATTCGATCTCGAGATTCATTTAGAGCGGCATCTGGTAACCCCAAAAGTTGATAACTAGGTAGTCCCTTAGAGACATCAGCTTCAATGCTGACTAGCTCACCGTCAATTCC
Source organism: Actinomycetota bacterium (assembly GCA_041159565.1). Lineage (GTDB taxonomy): Bacteria > Actinomycetota > Actinomycetes > Nanopelagicales > Nanopelagicaceae > MAG-120802. The sequence goes on from JBEAXZ010000089.1 coordinate 4,191, forward strand.
CAACAGTGCCACACCCTGAGTCATAGCAAAGCTCATGAAATATCCTCACGGTAATCAATGCTGAGCTCTCCAGAGCGACCTAATAA
>JBEAXZ010000090.1:0-4273 GCA_041159565.1 Actinomycetota bacterium
GGTGCGTGCTTTTCAACAAGCGCGTGGTTTAACAGTTACCGGCCAGATTGATGTTGGCACCCAAGCTGCGATTGAAGAGGCGCGTTGGAAGTTAGGTGATCGCACATTAAAGATTGAATCACCAAATATGCGTGGTGATGATGTTGCAACTTTGCAATCACGGTTAATGGAGATGGGATTTAATCCTGGTCGGGTAGATGGTTTTTATGGACCGCTTACCGAAAAAGCGGTATCAGAGTTTCAAAAATCTGTCGGTGTAAAAGTGGATGGCATCTGCGGTCCTGGCACTGTTATTTCATTGATGAGATTAGTGCGCACCGTAACTGGTGGCGCTCCAGTACAACTCCGTGATCAAGCGGTGCGGGAAAAACGTGGACCGGCGCTTGCGGACAAGGTAATTGTTTTAGACCCAAGCTCTCGCAGTGATATTGCTAATTTAACCTTTGATTTAGCGCAGAAGATTGAGGGGCGCTTAATTGCACTTGGGGTTTCAGTTTTTCTGACCCGTAGCGCGACCTCACAACCAACACCACAAGAGCGGATTGCTTTTGCAAACAATACTGAAGCAGATCTGGTTATCTCACTTGATATTGATAAATACCACAATGAAAAAGCGCAGGGTCTTTCAACATATTTTTATGGCAGCGACTCACATGGAATTCACTCCATAGTGGGAGAGCGTTTTGCCACCATTGTGCAGCGAGAGTTAATTGCGCGTACTGATTTATTAAACACCCGTACCCATGCCAAGACCTGGGATATTTTGCGGTTAACTAAAGCGCCGACTGTTTTGTTAGAGATTGGTTATATAACAAACCCTAAAGATGCGGCCCGATTGGCTGATTCCAATTTCCGTGATGTTATCGCGGAAGGTTTGGTGGTTGCGATTCAAAGAATGTATTTATCAGCACAAGAGGATGCAAAAACCGGAACTTTGCGGATTGAGGATCTACGTAAAGCGGGGGTGCGTAACTAATACCTTGCGCAATTAAAGGTTTGGTTATGGCACAATTCCCTGATGAGTTCCGATGATCTAGAGCGTTACAGAACTCACGCGCCAGAAAATCTAACCGAGCGTTATGCGCATCGCGCCGCTCACATGAAACCTAGCGAAATCCGCGCATTGTTTGCGGTTGCTTCTCGTCCAGAGATTGTTTCGCTTGCAGGTGGCATGCCGAATCTCACCGCGATTCCAATGGAGATGATGGCGGGAATTGTTGAGAAGTTAATCCGTGATCACGGACAGGAAGCTTTGCAGTATGGAAGTGGACAGGGACACCCTGCACTTCGGGAACAGATCTGTGATGTTATGGCGCTGGAGGGAATCCGTGCTAACCCCAATGACATCCTAGTAACAACCGGTTCGCAACAAGCTTTGGATTTAATCTCTCGAATCTTTATTGATCCGGGTGATGTGGTTTTGGTGGAAGCGCCTTCTTATGTCGGAGCGCTCGGCACGTTTTCACAGTATGAGGCGGATGTAGTTCATGTGCAGATGGATGACAATGGTTTGATCCCAGATGCGCTACGTGATGCGATTAAAACTCTGCGTTATCAAGGTCGCAAAATTAAGTTTTTGTATTTAATTCCAAATTATCAAAACCCAGCCGGTGTATTACTAACCGCAGAGCGCCGCACCGAAATCCTTGATATCTGCCGCGCGGAGAAGATCTTTATTGTTGAGGACAACCCTTATGGCTTGCTCGGTTTTGATCGCCCTTCACCAAATGCGATGCGCGCCCAGGATTCAGAGAATGTCATCTATTTGGGATCATTTTCCAAGACCATCGTGCCGGGATTCCGTGTGGGTTGGGCTTTGGTGCCGCAGGCGCTGCGAGAAAAGTTGGTTATCGCTTCTGAATCTTCGATTTTGTGTCCCTCAAACTTCTCCCAAATGGCGATCTCTAGTTACTTAGCCAATCAGCCCTGGCGGGATCAAATCGCCTCATTTTGCAAGCTTTATAAAGAGCGCAGAGATGCGATGTTGGATTCCCTTGATCAACACTTTCCAAAGGCCGCTACTTGGACAAAACCGCAGGGTGGTTTTTATGTTTGGGTAACTCTGCCACCAGAGATTGATACCAAAGCGATGATGCCGCGTGCGATTGTTGCAAAGGTGGCTTATGTTCCTGGTACCGCGTTTTATGCAGATGGATTTGGTAGTTGGTCGATGCGTCTTTCTTACTGTTATCCAACCCCAGAGCGGATCCGTGAAGGTATCGCCTCTCTTGGAAAAGTTGTGGAACAAGAGATGGAACGCCGCGGTATTCCGCAGATTAACTAATTACGCCCACAATTCTCTGTAGATCCTGACCATCGGCATACTCAATAACAATCTTGCCCCCAGCTTTGCCAGCTTGAATATGCACCCGGGTGTCTAAAGCATCCTCTAACTTTTCAACTAACTCTTGGTACTTACCACTGCTACGTGGTTTTGCTTTCTTGCCGCTAACTTTTGTGCCGGCGCTACCTAAAGCGATTAATTCTTCGGTGGCACGAACACTTAAACCTTCATTGATAATTTTGTTTGCTAACCGCTCCATCTCATCAGGGTTAGCTAGGCCAAGCAAAGCTCTGGCATGGCCGGCGCTTAACGTTCCGGCTGCTAATCTTTTTTGAACTGAGGGTGGCAGATTTAAAAGTCTTAAAGTGTTTGTAATTACCGGACGGGATTTACCAAGTTTGTCCGCCAGTTCATCATGGGTAAATCCAAAATCAGTCAACATTTGGTTGTAGGCAGCGGCCTCCTCTAAAGAGTTGAGGTTGCTGCGATGAATATTTTCTACCAAGGCTTCACGCAATAACTCATTGTCTTTAGTCTCGCGAACAATTACTGGAATCTTGGTTAAACCAGCTAGTTTTGCAGCGCGAAAACGCCGCTCTCCCATGATTAATTCATATTTATCGGCGCTGATTTTGCGCACTACTGGTGGTTGCAGAATTCCTAACTCTTTTATTGATGCGGCTAACTCATGCAGCGCTTCAGAGTCAAAGATGGTGCGGGGTTGTTTTGGATTTGGAGTGATTGAAGATAAAGCAACCTCTAAACGATCCGCTACGGTTTCGTTGGTGGTACTGGATTTAATCGCGGTAGGAATTAAGGAGTCGAGGTTTCTTCCTAGTCCGCCTTTTTTACTTGACATTAACCAACACCTACCTCAGTAGTGAAATTAATACTTTGCGCGCCGCGTTTTGCAATCTCTCTTGCAACTAATCCATAAGCCTCTGCCCCATTAGAGCTTGGATCATATGTCATAACAGTTTGTCCATAAGAAGGAGCCTCTGAAACCCGCACCGCTCTTGGAATTGGAATATCAATTAACTGTTGCGGATAATGCTTGCGCACCTCATCTGCAACATCATTTGCCAATCTAGTTCTGCCATCAAACATGGTTAACAAAATCGTGGTTAATTTAATATTTGGATTTAAATGTTCTTGAATTAATGAAACAGTGTGTAATAAAAGTGTTAAACCTTCTAGTGAGTAGTACTCGCATTGAATTGGAATCATTAACTCATCTGCTGCAACGAGTGCGTTAATAGTTAATAGACCTAAACTTGGTGGGCAATCAATAATTACATAATCAAATCTTTCGCCGCGGTTGGCGCACTCTGCCAAATAATTAACTAAAGCCTTTTTCAAACGGAGTTCACGTGCCACCATTGGAACTAATTCCACTTCGGCATTTGCTAATGATTGTGTTGCAGGAATAATTTCTAAATGCGGAAAACCAGGAACCTTTAACGCGGCTTCACGAATTGGTAGATCTTTTGTAATTACCTCATACATTCCCTGCACCTCATCGCGGGCGATGCCAAATGCGGTGCTGGCATTACCTTGAGGATCCAAATCAATGATTAGGGTGCGCAGACCCCCCATAGCTAGGGCCGCCGCGACATTGACCGCGGAGGTGGTTTTACCTACCCCACCCTTTTGGTTTGCCACGGTAAAGATCCGGGTGGAGATGGGTTGGGGCATGGGTTCACGGAACCGCTTGGTGCCCACGACCTTACGGGGTGCGGATGTTTCACGTGAATCAGTCACGCGGGATAGTTAACCAGCCTTTTGTAGCTCAACGATGCGAGCCAGGGGTAAGTCATCGATATTTATCTCATGTAGCTGGTTATTTGCCGCTATAGAGAGGTTGGATTCCGCCATTTCAGCTGCGGCCGACTCCCCTTTCATCGCCAAAAGGGAGCCACCGGGGGCAACTAGATGCCAGGTAGTTTGAATTAAACGGGGTAAAGGGGCTACCGCTCTTGCGGTGACAAA
>JBEAXZ010000091.1:0-4237 GCA_041159565.1 Actinomycetota bacterium
CTGCAATAACAATCGCAAGAGCTTCGCGAACGATTCGGCCACGATCTACCGCAAGTCCAAGATCTCCACGCAAGTGCAACCTTGCTTGCTCGAGATCAAACAACTCTTCAGGTGAGAGATAAACCGTAATCTTTTCATCATGCTTTTCACGACCGGTTGGTGATTTATCTAAACCTGTTGGTCTACGGCGTGGGGTTTGTCGAACTCCACTGCTCTTGGCAACTGGTTTTGCGGATGAGGTTGTTGCGGTGGTTGGACGATTTGTATGTGCTACCTCAACCTCTTCTACGGATTGATCGGGTACCGCACTTAAAGTTGTTTTGCGGAACAACTCATCGGCACCCGGCAAACTAATTCTTCTACTCATCGCACACCTCCATTGGCAATAATCTCTCTAGCTAGACGACGGTAAGCAGCTGCACCAATTGAAGCGCTGGCATACGAGGTAATCGGCTCACCAGCAACAGTTGTCTCAGGGAAACGAACTGTACGGGCGATTGTGGTATCAAATATTTTGTTCGGAAACGCCTCGGAGATACGTTCTAGCACCTCTCTGCTATGGACGGTTTTTCTATCAAACATCGTAGGCAGAATCCCAAGCAGCTGTAAATCTGGATTGGTATTGATCTGTACTTTTTTGATGATGTCATCTAATAATGCGACTCCACGCAATGCAAAGTACTCACACTCTAGAGGAACCAATACCCAATCAGATGCGGTTAAAGCATTTACAGTTAACAAGCCCAACGATGGCTGACAATCAATCAAAATAACATCATAAAAATCTGTCACAGTTTGAAGTACCCGTTTTAAGATCTTTTCACGGGCGATGACAGTAACCAAACCACCTTCTGCACCAGAGAGATCCTCATGTGCAGGGATCATGTCCATGCCGGGAACGCTAGTTTTAAGCAGGAAATCCTCTATTTTTGTCGATTCATCCATCATGAGGTTATAGATGGAACCCTCTAGATCTCTAGTCGATACATTCAAGCCAACTGATAGTGAATGCTGCGGATCAAAATCAACCAGGAGAACTCTTCGTCCTAGTTCGGCGAATGCGGCGCCAAGATTGATTGTTGTCGTCGTTTTTCCAACTCCACCTTTTTGGTTGACAACTGAGATGATTTTTGCGTTGCCATGTTCTGTCAACGGCGTTGGAATTGGGAAATCTTTTTGTGGGGTGCCGAGCACCATTGAGGAAGTTACTATCTCTGAATCAAATTTAGTTAATGTCGATTTAGCGTTCAATCGAGATATCTCTGAAGCACTTTTTGCCATGCCGCGACTTTAGTCATGACCTGTAGGTGATAAGCCAGCGACACGCGTAGAGTATGACAATCATGATTCAGGAAAATGTAGAACCCTCAAGTAATACTTTAGGTTCTCTGCCACCAATTGCGGGGGCCACAACGGTTTCAGGCGCGGGAAGAGTTGCTAGGTTCTCGGTTCATTTAGATAATTTTGATGGTCCATTTGACCTGCTGTTACAGCTTATTTCTAAGCATCGCATGGACATCACCGATGTTGCCATCGCTACCGTAACCGATGAGTTTATTTCCTATATCCGCGAGTTAGAAAAAACAGAGGCGGGTTGGCAGCTAGATCAAGCCACTGAATTCTTAGTCGTTGCCGCTACTTTGCTGGATCTTAAAGCGGCACGGCTATTGCCATCCGGTGAAATAGAGGATGAAGAGGATCTGGCGTTACTGGAGGCGCGAGATCTGTTATTTGCCCGACTACTTCAGTACAGAGCATTCAAGGAAATTGCTGGAATTCTGGAAGTCCGGATTGCCCAACAGGAGCGCAGCTTTGCTCGCTCAGTGTCGCTAGATCCAGTGTTTTCAGCGTTGCTACCAGAGGTGTTAATCGGCGTTACTCCAGAACGTTTCGCCGCAATCGCAAATCGAGTTTTGACCCCGAAGAGCGCCCCGACACTCTCAGTCGAACACCTTCACCTGCCTTTAGTGAGCGTTGCTGCTGAAGCGCTCAACGTAGTTAGCTCACTTAGGCGGCATAAAACACTGAGTTTTCGCTCTCTTGTCTCGGATGCAGAAAACACCTTGGTTGTCGTTGCCCGATTCCTTGCTCTTTTGGAGCTCTATAAGGATGGATCGGTGAGGTTTGAGCAGGTAGTTGCTTTAGGCGAGCTCCAGATTACCTGGTCCGGCTCAGAGGCCGGCGAGGTCAATGTAAGTGATGAGTTTGATCGAATTTCCCAGGAGATTTCAGCTGATGAGAACGCAAGTCAGGATCTAGAAGGCGGGGAGAATGAGTAACTCGGAGATTGCACGCTCAGTAGAGGCCATTTTGATGGTGGTCGAAGAACCAGTTTCAGAGCTGGTATTAGCCCAGATAATTGAAGTTCCCACAGAGCAGGTTCTCGAGACACTGCACGCCCTCAGCGCTCAATATGAAGCGGAAAACCGTGGTTTTGCACTCAAGCAGATAGCTGGCGGCTGGCGTTTCTATAGCCATCCAGATCTAGCCCCGCTCGTGGAGAAATTCGTTTTGGATGGCCAGCAGGCCAAGTTAACTCAAGCGGCTTTGGAGACATTGGCGGTAATCGCTTATCGCCAACCAATCTCCAGAGCGCGTGTATCGGCAATTCGAGGAGTGAATGTTGAGGCGGTAATGAAAACCTTAGTGACCAGGGGATTGGTTGAGGAGTGCGGTGTTGAGAATGAAACAGGCGCAATTCTTTATCGAACCACCCATTATTTTTTAGAACGTATTGGGGTTAATCGAGTCGAGGATCTACCCGCTTTGGCTCCATTTCTGCCAGATGTCGATGGATTGGATGAGGTTATAGCTTCACTAACTGAGTAACGTACACTTGCTCAGGTGCCTAACCAATCAAAAAGATCAGATGACGCTCCGGCTCAGATTCGGCTGCAGAAATTCATGGCTGATAGCGGTGTTGCCAGCCGTAGAGCATGCGAGGAGCTAATCCTTGCCGGTCGAGTAAAGGTTGATAGCAGGGTAATTCGAACCCTAGGTACAAAAATTGACCCGATAAACCATAAAGTTGAAGTTGATAATGAGTTAATAAATCCAAAAAAGACTAAAACATACATCGCATTTCATAAACCTAAGGGCGTTCTGTCTACCATGTCAGACCCAGAGAACCGACCATGCCTAGCAGATTACTTTGGCAGCTTTAATGAACGCCTATTTCATGTAGGTCGATTGGATAAGGAAAGTGAGGGGCTCATCATCCTGACCAATGATGGTCAATGGGCTCATGAAGCCACCCACCCCTCTTTTGGGGTAAGAAAAACTTACTTGGTCTTATGTGATCAGGAGGTTAGTAATAGGCAATTGGAGCAATTGAAAAAAGGGGTCGAACTAGAGGATGGGCTAGCAAAGCCAATCTCGGTCGAAAGAAGAGGGGCTTGGATTGAACTAGTAATCCACGAGGGTCGAAACCAGATTGTGCGAAGAATTTTCGACTCACTTGGAAACCCCGTGGAGCGGTTGGTTCGCACCGCTATCGGCTCGGTTCGGCTCGGGGAGTTGCCTGTGGCCAGATGGAGAGCTTTGCAGAGCGAAGAGATAGCAAATCTATAAACCTTTTAAAGGTTTTACGGTTTTACTGTTTAAATGATAAATCGATTTTGAGAATACCTATAAAACGGTTTATCGATAATCACGCCAAGAGGTAAAAGCTATTTATCGACAAAATTGAACAGCGCGTGATTAATGGATATCTATTTGTCGATATTAATCCCAAAGGAAGAGATGCCGCGGCCAATGTCGATATTTTCTGTCGAATGAGAAATTTCTTTCTTAATAAATCGATAAAACGCTTCATATATATCAACGAACCCTCGATGAGAAAGGTAAAATCTGCCAATGAGTTTGCGAGCGATACGGGGAGCGATACAGATTGATGTCGACTCGCAACAGGAGATGCGAACCGCGGTTATCGAATTAATGACCACCTTATTGGCCAAAAACCAACTTACACCCCAAGATTTAGTTTCGGTAATCTTTACCTGCACCCCTGACCTGGTCAGCGATTTTCCTGCTGCCTCTGCCCGAGAGATGGGGCTGGGCGCGGTTCCACTTCTCTGCGCCGTAGAGATGAATGTTCCGGGGAGCTTGCCTTGTACCATCCGAACTCTGGTTCACTGCGAAACCGAACTCGGTAAGGATGAGATCTCCCATGTCTATTTAAGGGGAGCGGTAGCCCTGCGTCGAGATATCGCACAATAATGAGGCGGATAAAGAACCT
>JBEAXZ010000092.1:0-4207 GCA_041159565.1 Actinomycetota bacterium
AGATTGAGGATGTGGAGCATTTTGAAAGGCAAGCGATCGCTGATTACGGCCTTGAGTTTGAACCGGTTCCGACCAGATATCGTTCCAGCTATTTCTCGCACATATTTGCCGGCGGATATTCAGCGGGATATTACGGATACATCTGGAGCGAGGTGTTAGACGCCGACACTGTCGAATGGTTTAAGGACAACGGTGGATTGAAGCGGGAAAACGGGGATCATTTTCGCCAACAACTACTCAGTCGAGGTGGATCAATTGATTCAATGCAAATGTTCCGCAACTTCCGTGGTCGAGATGCAGATATCGAGCCGCTGCTGCGACGTCGAGGATTAAATTAAATCTTATGTTGGAGGCGATATTTCTTGGCGTATTGCAAGGGCTCACAGAGTTCTTGCCTATCTCCTCAAGTGCTCACATCAGATTAGCAGGGGAGTTCCTGCCATCTGCTCAAGATCCAGGAGCAACATTCACAGCTATTATGCAAATTGGTACTGAAATCGCCGTCTTACTTTATTTCCGAAAAGATTTAATAAGAATTTTCTGGGCCGCTTATAAATGGCTTACCGGAAAACGTTTCGAGGCCGGTAGCGAAGACTCTAAAAGTGCCAAGTTGGCGCTTTGGATACTAATAGGCTCGATTCCAATATTTGTGCTTGGCTTCGTGGGACAAAGTTATATTCGCGATAATTTCCGCTCTCTATATTTGATAGCAGCAACACTCATTGTCTTTGGTCTTCTACTTGGCTGGCTGGATCGAATCGGTTCAAAATTGAAGACAGTTGATTCCTTGAATGCTCGCGACGGAATCGCATATGGATTGGCACAGTCATTGGCCCTAATTCCTGGTGTATCCAGATCTGGCGCGACTATCGCAATGGGAAGAATGCTGGGCTACCAAAGAGAGGCGGCTTTGAAGTACTCCTTTTTGTTGGCAATTCCTGCGGTACTCGGTAGTGGCCTTTACGAGTTAATCAACTCATTTTCAGAGCCAACCAATAATTTTTCCAATTTCCAAACCGCAATCGCCACGCTTACAGCTTTTGTTATCGGTTACATCGTCATTGCTTGGCTTATGAAATTTGTGCAATATCGCAGCTTTATGCCATTTGTGGTTTATCGGGTAATGCTGGGGAGCGCAATCTTGGTATTACTCAGTACGGGACAGATTTCCTAGAGAGTCATTGCTAGGGATTTCGCAAGGAGCCCCATCGCAGCAGTTAGTTTTCATGTGGCAATGCGGACAAAGCCATCGAGTGGCGACTGGGTCATAAGGTTGGTGGCAAAAATCGCAAGGCATCTGATTGTTCGCGGACATATATGAAATTTATCGGAAATTGTGTACTGTTTCAGTTCACACGCCCTATCTAAAGCTCGCGAAGGATCGATATTGCTTGCATTTCTGGTAAGAAGGAGTGCGCACAGCTTTCTAGTTGTCTCCGGCTCCTTTGCGCTCATTTATTCCTTAGCGGCAACTATTGGCGACCCTCTGGCTGAAATCCGATTGTCCAATCCGCCAAATTTGGAGTATCTGTTGTTGGCAGCCTCGAGGGAGTTAAGGCTGGACCAAAGTATCCCTGAGAGATTTTTAGCCTGGTATTGGGATGTGCTGCGCTCTCTATTTAATGGGAAGTTTTCACTTGGTGAGGGTCTCAATGGCAGACCAGTTACTGAGGGGTTATTGACCGCCATATCTCCTACATTTTTTCTCGTTACTTTCTCTATTGTCTTAACTTTGCTACTAGGCAGTTCATTAGGTGTACTCGCAGCAATTAGTCACAGAAGTGCAAAGGAGGCGTTCCTAAATCTCCTGGCTTTCTTAGGTTATGTGGCCCCTGTTTTCTGGGTTGGACACCTGTTCAAACAATTTGCGGTTATAAAACTTAATGATGTTGTTGCTTCAACTCTTACGTGGAGTGCTGTATTCGCATATTTTGTTGGTTCAATAATTTTCATCTTCTCTAGCATTTTGTCATATCTCAACCTCTATTCTTGGAGTCAGTCAAGTCTTAGAAAGAAGCTCCTATTCGGATTGTTGATAGCACTTGGGTTAATGGCTCCTGGCCAACTGTTTTTGAATGACATTTCCAGCTTCTGGCAGTTAGCCCTTTTCACATTCGGCACCGCAATCGTATTTTCGATTTGTTGGGCATTGATTGCTAGAGGCTTTCCGAAGAGATTCAACTTTGGCTTTCAGATGGGTATCTATTGGGTGGTTTCGCTATGCCTCCAGAAACTTGTCCTCTTATTTCCAGAGTACACAGAGCGGGATGAGATTTCAGGAAGGCCATTTCCGAGTTTTGCTATTGAGTCAGTCTGGTACTCAGAGCCTGGTTTTTGGATTCTTCAACTTGATCGAATTATGCATGTTCTGCTACCGGCGTTTGCAATTTCACTAACGACTGTTGCAATCTACTATCAGGTTACCAAGAGTGCTGCACTGGATGCTTTGGAATCTGATTATGTAAAGATGGCGCGCGCTAAGGGATTAAATGAACTAGAGGTACTAGTTAGGCATGTATTTAGATCTTGTTATTTGTCACTTTCAAATACATTCGTTCCGAACTACCTGTACCTTTTCAATGGAATTGTAATCATTGAGCTGGTATTTGGTTGGCAGGGAATAGGGATCTATCTAATGGACGCAATCTTTAACTATGACCTCAACCGCTTGATGGGTGGCGTATTTGTATTGGGCGTCTTTACCTTTTTTATGATGCTATTGAGTGATTTGATAAGCAATCGATTAGACCCGAGAATTGCAGAGTTTCGATAAGGAATTAACCGCCGCTTGGTTCTCTTCTTCATTCCACCGGAAGTGGACGATACTGGGATCGAACCAGTGACCCCTTCCATGTCAAGGAAGTGCGCTACCGCTGCGCTAATCGTCCATATTCAATTGTGAAAATCATTTTAAGACATTTCGAGGTGGAGACGGGATTTGAACCCGTGTAGCGGGATTTGCAGTCCCGAGCCTCGCCTCTCGGCCACTCCACCAAATCGCTAGCCATCTCAACTAATCAGTCGAGCGGACGACGGGGGTCGAACCCGCGACCTGAACCTTGGCAAGGTTCCGCGCTACCAACTGCGCTACGTCCGCATTTACCGGGTCTATTACCTCCGGCAAGAGAGCGAAATCTATCGCACCACTGGGGTTAGCCCCAACTCCGGGCCAAAGGCAAGTTCTACCCCGAGTGCATTTAAGCAAAGCGGTACCTTCAGGTCTGTGGGTTACATGTTCTGGATGGGCGGAAAACTCGCCACTGGTTTAGAGGAGATCTCAACCGACCTAATTGATTTGCGGAAGCCGGGCTTTTGGGTGGTAGTTGGAAGTTTTGAAGGTGAGTGGTTATTGGCCAAATTCAAAGATGTAATTGAAGCGCCCTTACCCCCTGATGGAGTTTGGAAACCCCTGCCATCGACAGCATGGCGTTCATCGCTTGATAGAGATTCTTATAAAGATTACGTGAAGTTGGTTAAAGAAGAGATCGCTGCCGGAGAGGTTTATCAAGTTAACGCCTGTCGAGTCATTTCGACAATCAATCAAGAAAATAAATCTCTACTTCCTTTAGCTCGAGAAATCTCATCAGGTAATCCGGCGCCTTACCTCTCTTATCTGTCCGTACCGGGGCTGGAAATAGCATCCGCTTCGCCGGAATGTTTTTTGAGTTTGCAGGACCGAGAAGTAATTTCTAGTCCCATTAAAGGCACTTCTGCGACCTCTGACTTTTATGAGAAAGACAAGGCTGAAAATTTGATGATTGTTGATCTGATTAGAAATGACTTAGGCGCAATTGCCGAAATTGGAAGTGTGACCACACCAAGATTGCTTGCGGTGGAGAAACATCCCGGCCTGTATCACCTGGTTTCCGATGTGCAAGCCAAGATCGCAGAGAACTTACATTTTGATGAAGTCTTGAGATCGATGATGCCACCGGGCTCTGTAAGCGGGGCACCAAAATCCTCTGCTCTGAAGATTATTAGAACACAAGAGGGTAAGCGAGATATTTACTGTGGCGCCCTAGGCTGGTATCACAATGGAAAGGCGGAGATAGCGGTCGCCATCAGAACTTTCTGGCAACGCGAAGATAACATTTTGCACTTTGGAACTGGCGCTGGAATAACCTGGGGGAGCGATCCTGATCTCGAATGGCAGGAAACTGAATTGAAAGCAGCTCGTCTAATCAGGATTGCAGGCGGAGGGTTAGGT
>JBEAXZ010000093.1:0-4096 GCA_041159565.1 Actinomycetota bacterium
CATGTTAAGGAAAACATGAAGGCGGTCTTGGCAGATATTCAAAGCGGAGCGTTTGCAAAACGCTTTATTGAAGATCAAGATGCCGGCGCACCAGAGTTTAAAGCCTTACGTGCAAAAGGTGAGCAACATCCAATCGAGGAAGTTGGCCGCGAACTGCGCAAAATGATGTCCTGGGTAAAGGCTGCAAACAAGGATGATTATAAGGAAGGCTCTGCCGCGCGTGAGTAAACCTGTTGTATTAATTGCGGAGGAGTTAAGCCCAGCGACCCTTGAGGCGTTAGGTCCAGATTTTGAAATCCGTAACTGTGATGGTGCGAACCGTGCTGAATTGTTGCCGGCCTTAGCTGCAGGTGTCGATGCGGTACTAATTCGTTCTGCGACAAAAATGGATGCTGAGGCGATAGCTGCAGCAAAAGGTTTGAAGGTAATAGCCCGTGCCGGTGTTGGGCTAGACAATGTTGATATTCCAGCTGCTACCGCTGCTGGAGTGATGGTGGTTAACGCACCAACTTCAAACATTGTTAGTGCGGCCGAACTTGCAATTGCACTTTTGCTGGCCTCGGCCCGTCATGTATCTCCAGCTCATGCCGCTTTGAAAAACGGTAAGTGGGCCCGCTCTAAGTACACAGGTGCAGAGTTATTTGAAAAAACTTTAGGTGTTGTTGGTTTTGGCAGAATCGGCCAGTTGGTTGCGCACCGCATGCAGGCATTTGGCATGAAAGTGGTTGCATATGATCCATATCTACAACCAGCTCGTGCCGCACAACTTGGAGTGGATTTAGTTTCACTTGATGAACTCCTTGAAAAATCTGATTTCATTACCATTCACCTGCCAAAAACCAAGGAAACCGCTAATTTAATTGGTGAAGCCGCTTTGAAGAAGGTAAAGCCAACAGTGCGAATCATCAACGCCGCTCGCGGTGGAGTTCTTGATGAGGCTGCACTGTATGCAGCAATCTCTGAAGGTCGGGTAGCTGGAGCAGGTCTAGATGTTTTTGCGACCGAACCTTGCACCGATTCACCTCTCTTCACGCTGGATCAAGTTGTTGCAACACCTCACCTCGGTGCTTCTACTGATGAAGCTCAAGAGCGTGCCGGTATTGCGGTAGCGGTTTCAGTACGAAAAGCGTTATCGGGGGAGTTAGTTCCTGATGCGGTGAATGTCAAGGGTGGAGAGATTCATGAAGAGATTCGTCCATCTCTGCCATTAGTTGAAAAGATGGCACAGATTGCAACCGCTTTCGAAGCAGAGCTACCAGTTTCTATTGAAATTACTGTTAGTGGTGAGGTCTCTGAGCATGATTGCTCGATATTGGGAACCTCAGCGCTTAAAGGTGCACTTATTGCAACTGGCATGGAGGATGTCACATACGTTAACTCACCAAACTTGGCTGCTGAAAAAGGCTTAACCTCATCGGTAGTCACAGAAGCAGAGTGTGAGGATTACCGCAGCATGATTTCACTGCGTGCTGCATTCTCAAATGGAAACCGAGTTGAAGTTGATGCAACTTTGATGGGAATTCGCAAAGTAGAGAAGATTGTTCGCATTAACAAGTTTGATATCGAACTTCCACCAGCAGATCACCTACTTTTCTTAGTCTATGAAGATAAACCTGGCGTGGTTGGCCATGTTGGAAATATCCTCGGAAATGCAAAGACCAATATTGCAAATATGCAGGTAGCGCGAGACAAAGCAGGTGGAGAGGCTTTGATGGCTCTGACCGTTGACTCCGCTATTTCCGCTCAAGTAGTTGCACAAATTGCAAGTGAGATTGGCGCCCGCGTAGCGAGATCGGTTTCTTTGCAATCATGAGCCAGCAATACAAACTGGCCTTAATTGGCGGCGATGGAATTGGACCTGAGGTTGTGGCCGAGGGGGTCAAGGTTTTGGATGCGGTCGCTTCCAAATATGGAGTCGCCTTTGCTAAGAAGGAGTTTGATCTAGGTGCCCGCCTTTGGCACCGCACCGGAGAAACCTTGCCTGATGCGGTTTTGGAGGAGCTAAAGAGTTTTGACGTTATTTTGCTCGGAGCTGTCGGCGATCCAACAGTTCCAAGCGGAGTACTAGAGCGCGGATTACTTCTCAAACTTAGATTCGCATTTGATCACTACATCAATTTGCGTCCAGCTCGACTTTATTCAGGTACCACTGGTCCACTGCGTACGGAGGCACCAGTAGATTTTGTAGTCGTAAGAGAAGGAACGGAAGGTCCTTATGTCGGTGCTGGTGGAGTTCTAGCTGAGGGCACTCCAAGTGAGATTGCTACAGAGGAGTCGTTAAACACCAGAAGAGGTGCTGAGCGAGTAATCCGAAATGCTTTTGCCCGCGCCCAAGCCAGACCGCGCAAGAAATTAACCTTGGTTCACAAGAACAATGTTTTGGTACGTGCGGGTGGTTTGTGGACCCGAACTTTTAACGAGGTGGCAAAAGAGTTTCCTGATGTGACTACCGATTATCTTCATGTAGATGCCGCTTCGATGTTCTTTGTAACTAATCCAGAGCGGTTTGATGTTGTCGTTACTGACAATTTATTTGGTGACATCCTCACAGATATTGCCGCTGCGATCTGTGGCGGTATCGGATTAGCTGCCTCTGGCAATATCAATCCAGAAGGCAACTTCCCATCAATGTTCGAACCGGTTCATGGCTCAGCTCCCGATATCGCTGGTAAAGGAGTAGCCGATCCGACCGCAACTGTAATGTCGGTTGCCATGTTGCTGAGACACTTAGGCTTGAATGAAGCAGCAGCAGATGTTGAAAGAGCGGTAGAGCAGGACATTTTGCAGCGTGGTTCAACTAAACGTTCGACAAAGGAAATCGGCGATTCTTTGGTAAAGGCGTTGGCATAATGAAGATAAACATAACTCCAACCAGCAATCCAGTTCCGGTATCAGAACGGGAAAAGAGAGTTGCAGAGCCGGGATTTGGTAAGTACTTCACCGATCACATGGTTACAGCGCAATGGAATCAAGGTTCTGGTTGGTCAGATGCAAATGTTCAAGCCTATGGACCGATTAGCCTGGATCCAGCCGCAATGGTTTTTCATTACGGCCAAGAGATATTTGAAGGCATGAAGGCTTACTCACAACCTGATGGCTCAATTGCTTTGTTTCGTCCAGAGGCTAATGGTCTGAGATTTGCAAAGAGCGCAGCTCGTATCACTCTTCCCGAGTTACCAGTCGATGATTTTGTAAGTGCGGTAGACGCTTTGGTTCGCATTGACTCTGGTTGGGTTCCTAAAAAAGTTGGCGAATCTTTGTATATCAGACCTTTCATGATTGCGACTGAAGTTGGACTGGGCGTACGTCCTTCAAATCAAGCTTTGTTTGCGGTTATCGCAACACCTGCTGCCGCTTACTTCAACGCTGCAAAAGCGGTAACGGTTTGGATTTCTACCGAGTATGTGCGTGCCGCACTGGGCGGAACAGGCGAGGCAAAATGCGGGGGTAATTACGCAGCTTCTTTGCTTGCCCAACAACAGGCCGCAGCTCAAGGATGTGATCAAGTTGTTTGGCTTGATGCTAAAGAGCGTCGCTATATCGAAGAGATGGGCGGTATGAACCTTTACTTTGTAAAGGGTCGCGGCAAAGCTGCCACCATTTTCACTCCGAAGTTAACTGGAACTCTTCTGCCTGGAATTACTAGAGACTCAATTCTCTCTGTCGCCTCAGATCTTGGTTACAAAGTAGAAGAGGGAATGATCTCAATTGAGGAATGGCGTGATGGTGTTGCAAGTGGAGAGATCTCAGAGATTTTTGCCTGCGGCACAGCGGCGGTAATTGCCCCAGTCGGCACCGCAAAAAGTGTCCATGGAACATGGGTAACTGGAGATGGAAATCCCGGCCACATCACCATGGAGATTCGTAATCATCTCTTGGGAATTCAACATGGAACCATTGCTGACAAACATGGATGGATGAAGAAAGTTTCTCAATGACGGTTTCTGATGCATTCCATATTTATGACACTACTTTGCGTGATGGAGCGCAACAAGAAGGGTTAAATCTTTCAGTTCATGACAAGTTAACCATCGCCAGACATCTCGATGATCTTGGCG
This sequence comes from Actinomycetota bacterium, assembly GCA_041159565.1. GTDB lineage: Bacteria > Actinomycetota > Actinomycetes > Nanopelagicales > Nanopelagicaceae > MAG-120802. The sequence goes on from JBEAXZ010000093.1 coordinate 4,059, forward strand.
TGGGCTTTATTGAGGGCGGTTGGCCGGGAGCAAACCCC
>JBEAXZ010000094.1:0-4033 GCA_041159565.1 Actinomycetota bacterium
TTCGCCCCGCAGCCGGAAGCTACGTAGGCGGAACTGGCCCTCTGTGACTTGCTCCATAGTGGCAAAGAGTGCCATCTCTGCTTGGATACGCGCATGCCTGGAATCAATATTTCGCGCGCTGAAGCCGCAGAACGTTCATCACACCTATCTATTAAGCACTATGACGTGACCCTTGATGTCACAACTGGCGAGGAAACCTTTATCGCCAAAACTGTCGTCACCTTCAACTGCAACAAGCCAGGTTATGACACCTTTATTGATGCCGTGGGCAAGAGAGTCATCTCTGCAACCCTTAATGGTTCGCCAGTAGATGTTTCGAACTACGATGGCGAGAGCGTTTTCCTAAAGAATTTGCAGGCCGAGAATGAATTAATTCTCGAAGTTGAAGCAATCTATTCCAAGAGCGGCGAAGGCCTACAGCGTTCCGTTGATCCTGTTGATAACGAGGTTTATCTCTACTCTCAAGGCGAGACCGCCTTTATTAGAAATATGTACCCATGCTTTGACCAACCTGACCTAAAAGCTACTTTTGCATTTACCGCAACAGCTCCTGCGCATTGGCAGGTGATCTCAAATAACCCGGTAAAAGATGTAATCGAAAACGGCGGGAAAAAGACTTGGTCATTCACCACTACCCCAGTTATGTCGACCTACATATCCGCCTTGGTTGCCGGTCCTTACTCCTACGTTTCAGATGAGTACAAAGGCAAGAAGACCATTCCGATGAGCATCTACTGCCGTAAATCCTTATTCGAACATCTGGATGCTGATGAAATCTTCTTGATTACAAAACAAGGATTTGCGTATTTTGAAGAGGTTTTCGGATTGGCATATCCATTTGAAAAGTATGACCAAATCGCTGTGGTTGATTTCAACTGGGGCGCTATGGAAAATGCTGGAGCGGTTACCTTCCGTGAAGACTTGTTGGTATTCCGTTCAAAAGTCACTGAGCGCATGTACAACGCCCGTGCGAACACGATTTTGCATGAGATGGCACATATGTGGTTTGGAGATATGGTGACCATGAAGTGGTGGGATGACTTGTGGCTAAATGAATCTTTTGCCGAGTGGTCTTCTTATCTAGCGCTGGTCGAAGCAACCAAATTCAAGAACTCATGGGCTGGATTCAATGCAGAGCGCAAGAACTGGGCATATCGCCAGGATCAACTTTCCTCCACTCACCCAATCGCAGCTGACATGATTGATATTGACACGGTTAAGGCAAACTTTGATGGCATTACCTACGCAAAGGGAGCTTCAGTACTACATCAATTAGTGGCTCATGTGGGTCGACAAAACTTTATTACCGGGTTGCAGAAGTACTTTGCCAAGCACGCCTTCAAAAACACAACTCTGCAGGATCTATTGTCAGAGTTGGAAGCCACCAGTGGCCGTGACTTAAAGCCATGGGTTTCAACTTGGCTGCAGACTGCCGGCGTAAACACTCTTCGTCCTGTTGTTGAATTCAATGGCGATACCTACACCTCAATCTCGGTTCAACAAGAGCCGCCGCTGATTCCAGCTGGCTCTACAGAGCTGCGTCCGCATCGCATGGCGGTTGGGCTTTATGACCTGAAGGATGGAGTGCTCTCTCGCCGCAAATCAGTAGAACTAGATGTCTCTGGAAAACTAACTAAGGTTGACGGTTTGTCTGGAGAAAAGGTTGCGGATCTTCTGTTAATTAATGACCATGATTTGTCCTACGGAAAAATCCGTTTTGATGAACGCTCAATCGCGACATTAAAGGCGCACTTGGGCAAGTTAAATGATGGTCTTTCCAGAGCGCTTTGTTGGTCAGCGGCATGGGACATGTTGCGCGATGCTGAAATTTCAGCGACTGATTTCATTGAGATTGCAATCGCGGGCTTGCCTGGCGAGGATGACATCACAACAGTTACCGCACTTGGAAATCAGTTGATTTCCTCTGTTGAAATCTATGCAGCAGACAAGAATCGAGATGCTTTGCGCGAGAAGATTGCTGGCGTGCTCTCCGCCTTGTTAGACCAAGCAGCAGCCGGCAGCGGTCACCAACTTCAATTTGCTCGCACCTTTGCGTCTTTGGCTCATACGCCGGCTCAAACCGCTCGTATCCGTGAATTGTTAGAAGGAAAGTTAAATGGATTGGTAGTGGATGCTGATCTTCGTTGGCACTTCATTATGAATCTAGTTGAGCGAAATGCTTCTTCTAGAGAGGAAATTGACGCCGAACTCAAGAGAGATAACACTCTTACCGGACAACTCGCTCATGAGCGTTGCATCGCCGCGTTTCCAAACATGGAGGCTAAGGAGGCGGCTTTCAAGCGAGCAACTGAGGATGACACCATTACTAACTGGTCTCGTCTATCGGCGATTCAGGGATTTGCCAGACCTACGCATCGCAAATTCCATGAGTCCTTTATTGATCGCTACTTCGCTCTAATTTTGGATACTTATAACAACAAGTCTTATGAGGTTTCCACCAGCATTATTGATCTGTTGTATCCCTCATATGTGATTTCACAATCCACATTGGACAAGACAAATGCTTGGCTAAATGGAGTTGGTAAAGATGGACATCCGACTTTGCGACGCCATGTGCTTGAGGCTAAGGATTCTTTGGAAAGAGCTTTAAAAGTTCGCTCAAAAGATCTGTAATTACTCGTTAATACGGGTAATTACATCTAGCTTGGAATGACCCTGTCCGCCGCGGTTTTGCCGAGCGCGCTTTAGGTTTTCCTGTGCCACTACCGCTACCCAAATAAAAAGCGTAATCCCTACTGGCACAACTACAAACCAAATAAAGCCCTGGAGAAATCCCAATGGTTCTCCTGGCATAGCGCCATCTTCATTAAGAGTTAGTTGCAAATTTGTGGCCAGTTGAATAAACATGGCGGAAGTTTAAGCAGATGCGCCAACAACGCCAAATGGAGCGAGGTATGGAACCCATCTCTCTTCGGCGCGGCCGGTACCAAGAATTCTCCATGCCGCACCAACTGGCTCGCGTGGAATTGAACGCAATCTCCAGCCCAACTCTTTAAGAGTCTTATCAGCTTTAACATGGTTGCAACGGTGGCAGGCGCTAACCACATTATCCCAACTGTGATCGCCGCCCCTGCTTCTGGGAATTACATGATCAATAGAGGTTGCGGTAGCTGAGCAATAAACACAACGGCCACCATCTCGAGCAAAGATTGCTCGACGTGAAAGTGGAACGGTGTGACGATAAGGAATCTTTACAAATTTATGCAATCTAATAACCGCTGGAAGCTCTAAAGAGCCAGATGAGTAGTGCAGTTGAATTCCAGATTCTTCAATCATTGTTGCGCGATTGTTCAAAACTAAAATGAGCGCGCGTCTATCAGAAACGACACCCAGTGGCTCATAGGTGGCGTTTAGAACTAGTGTCCTTCTTGACGAAGTCGTCACAGTCTCAAATCCCCTTTGGTCCGACGCGTGGCTCGCGCCGTGGGGGAAATCCTGCCTGAATGGGCGCGGTTTTGTGGGGATATTTGATTAAGTTCTTATAAAGTCTTGCTCAAATGAAGCTGAATATGAGCCTGCGCGAGGCGCTTGAATGGTTTTTAGGAGCCCCCCTCCGCATTGTCGTAATTCTGATCTTGGCACTATTTCTTCAAATGGTTGCCACCCGAGCTATTAAGAAGGCGCTCTTTAAAGTCGCTGAAGCGGATTTTATTCCGGGCGAAAAAAGTTCTGTCACCAGACAACGAGAGCGTGCCCGTACCGCCGCATCGGTACTAAACAGTTCTTCTAAAGCGGTGATTGGATTAGTAGCTGGAGCAATGATTCTTGGAGAACTCGGAGTTGATCTTGGGCCGCTGGTTGCCTCGGCTGGTGTTGTTGGATTCGCCGTCGGCTTAGGTGCCCAAACTATTGTGCGAGATGTTTTTTCTGGAATCATAATGTTGGTCGAGGATCAATACGGAGTCGGTGACCAGGTTGATGTTTTGGATGTCAAAGGAACTGTTGAAACCGTTGGTCTTCGCATCACGACCATTAGAGATAGACAGGGAACGCTTTGGTATTTGAGGAATGG
>JBEAXZ010000095.1:0-3967 GCA_041159565.1 Actinomycetota bacterium
TCAATTCCCAACAGTGCCACACCCTGAGTCATAGCAAAGCTCATGAAATATCCTCACGGTAATCAATGCTGAGCTCTCCGGAGCGGCCCAACAAAACCCCAGAAACATCTATGCGATAGGCGCTGCCCAATCTCTGGTGCGTTGCTAGCCAAGCTAAGGCCAATCTCTGCAATCTGTGTAGCTTGACGGCGGAGATTGCCTCTAATGGTTCTCCATAATCATTACTGGTTCGAGTTTTTACTTCGACAAAGGTAATTTCCTTTGTTGGGGATAGAGCTACTAAATCCAGCTCTCCTTCCTTAATTCTCCAATTTCTATCGAGAATCCGATATCCCCTAGAAACTAGGAGCTCGGCAGTTGCTTTCTCCCCCGCATGACCAAGTAACTCCGCTTTTTTATTGAGCGCCATGGCGCAAAGTTAGTTTTAAATTGCCCAACTACAGGTGTGCTGAAAGTAAACTGTGTGAAAATCTAATTGTTGATAAGTGCTGCAATATTGGCATAGGAACGACGGTGGACCGGGCTGACACCATATTTCTTCAAACTCGCTTGATGGATTCGGGTTACGTACCCCTTATGTGCGGCAAATCCATATTCGGGATATTTGGAGTCTAAATCCTGCATAACCCGATCACGATAAACCTTTGCCAAGATTGAGGCGGCTGAAATAGAGAGTGCGACTTGATCGCCCTTCCAAACCGCAAGTGAAGGGGCTGGCAACCCCTCTATCTCGTAACCATCAGTCAAAATGTAATTAGGATTAGTAGAGAGTGCCCCAATTGCGCGACGCATTCCCTCTAAATTGGCTCGATGCAATCCAATTAGATCTATCTCAGCGGGAGGGATTTCGATAACTGAGTATGAGAGTGATTCCTCAATAATTACATCAAAAAGAGTGTCACGTTTTTTTGGGGTTAACTCTTTAGAGTCCCTAACCTTTTCCAGCGCCGGAGAGCTCAAATCACGCAATATAACCGCTGCAACAACTAATGGTCCGGCGCAAGCGCCACGTCCTGCCTCATCAACGCCGGCGATTCTGGAAATTCCGGCAGCGATTAACTTTTGCTCAATCACACGGGGTAGATTACTTAAGGCTTTGAATTTACAGGAATCTTTGAAAGATCTTTGCCAACCTCTAAAACACCGATATTTTTCCAGGGCCAGATAATAAAAAGCGCTCTACCAGTAACTTTATCTAGCGGGACCATGCCTTTATTTGGGTCATCGGTATGAAAGCGAGAGTCTGCGCTTGCTCCGCGATGGTCCCCCATAACCCATATGAAATATTTTGGAACGGTTACATCGAACTCGGAGTCCGATGGTTTATCGCCTGGATAAATATATGGTTCATCTAAAGCAACCCCATTCACCTCGATCTTGCCTTCCTCATTACAGCAAACGACTCGATCACCGCCAACGCCAATAACTCTTTTAATTAAATATTGCTTGGCAGGGTCTGGCATAACTCCTACAAAAACCAAGGAATCTCTGACAACTTTTGCTAAACCAGTTTTTTCATCATACGGCGCAGATAACCAGTTGGCGGGATCTCTGAAGACGACCACCTCACCCCTTTTTATATCTGAGAAAAGTGCACCTAATTTGTTTACTCCGACTCGATCATTTACCAAAAGAGTGTTCTCCATCGAGCCTGATGGAATATAGAAAAACTGAACAAAGAATGTTTTTACTATGACAGATAAAACTAAAGCAGAAACCAGCAGTATTGGAAGTTCGCGAAGCGTTGACTTCTTAGCTTTCGCAAACATCAATCTACGACCCTATTAGGTCGGATTTAAGACTTAGCTTCGTCTGTGGTTGTCTCAACAGCTGGGGTTTCTTCAGCTGGGGTTGCTACCGCTTCCGGCTCAACTACTGGTGCTGCTGCTGGAGCAGACTCTGCGACAACTGGTGCTGAGTAGATTGCCTCTAGATCTTCTGCACCACGACGCTCGCGAATCTTGGCGGCCTTGCCACGAAGTTCGCGTAGGTAATAAAGCTTGGCACGACGAACTTCACCTTTACGTACCAACTCAATCTTTTCGATAACCGGTGCATGAACTGGGAAAATTCTCTCCACGCCAACACCATAGGAAAGCTTGCGAATTGTGAAGGTCTCGCGTGCGCCGGATCCCTGACGTGCGATTACTAGACCTTGGAAAACCTGAATACGGCTCTTGTTACCTTCGATAACTCGGACGTGAACCTTGAGTTCATCGCCAGGACGGAAGTTTGGGATGTCCTTACGTAGGGTGGCGGCATCAACCGCATCAAGAACGTTCATGGTTTGTCCTAACAGCTTGGTATTGAAATTTTTGTGGCTTATTAACGGCGGTATCTTGCCACACCAGCTCCCGAACCGCTAAATCACGCTCAATCTGGGCTGGGCCATCCGGAGTAGAGGCTCCCCAGCTACTTGGCCTCAATCTGGGCCAGCAAGGCATCATGCAAGGCAGCTCCCGCCACAATCACCATGTGCTTTTCGCCATTCCAGATTCCAGATTTGATAGTTAGTTTGGCACCAGCCTCGGTAGCTATTAGCCCTGCTGCCGCATAATCCCATTCATTAACACCAGCTTCGAAATAGGCATCAAGTGAACCACTGGCAACATGACAGATATCTACAGCGCAAGCACCAAGACGTCGCAAATCTCGAATATTCGGAAGTAGCTGCTCGATAAAACTTGCTTGTGCTTTTCTCTTCTCTAAGTCGTATGCAAACCCCGAGCCAACTAAAGCTCGATTAAGCGCTACGGGTTCATTGCACTTGAGTGGTTGGTTATTCAAAAACGCCCCCGCTCCACGACTGGCTTTCCATAAGGAATTGGTGGAAGGAGAGTAAACAACACCAACCAAGAAACCCTTCTCATCCTTGGCGGCAATACTTATGCACCAACCAGGTAGATCGTAAAGATAATTGACGGTTCCATCTATCGGATCAATAACCCAAGTGATCCCGGATTTGCTCTCTTTATTTGCACCCTCTTCACCTAATAAACCATCATCGGGGCGGGCCTTAAGTATTTGCGCCACTATCAACTTTTCACTCTCATGATCCATTTGAGTGGCGAAATCAAATACTCCACTCTTTTGATCCAATTCAAACTTTGAGGGACGTTTCCGTAGAAGTTCGCCAGCTTGCAAAGCTATATCCTCTGCAAGTTGCAATAGTTCAGAACCTAGAGTCATGTTCTCATCTAATCACATAAATACGTGGTAAATGTGAAAAGAGGGTTCAAGTAGACTTGCATAATGCTCTCCTCCTACAAACGACTCTTTGCTATTCCCGGAGGGTGGAGATTCTCATTTGCCGGCTTCATATTGCGCATGCCAATCTCGATGCTTTACATAGCAATCGTCTTGTTTATAGTTTCAGAGACGGATTCATACGCTCTGGCCGGCGCGCTATCCATGTTCGCCTCTGTTGTACTCGCTATTGCTACCCCTCTCTGGTCGCGAGCAGCTGATCAATTTGGACAAAATCGAGTTCTCGCAATTACCGCCCCCGTTCATCTAATATTTTTAGGGTTATTTGTTTACCTAGTCAAATCTGATGCACCAACCTGGAGCTGGTTCCTAGCGGCCATGATTTTTGAAGGCTTTGTAATCGGTTCAGGACAGATGGTGCGACGCAGATGGATTCACGCTATCGGCGAAGATCGAAAGCTAATTGACACCGCTTACTCCTTTGAGGCGATGGTTGATGAGATTATCTTCACTAGCGGTCCGGTGATTGCAACGATATTTGCATCTATTTTTTACCCGGCCGCAGCAATATTTGCCGCAATGGCATTCTTGGCTGTGGGTGCGGTGATGTTCTTGCTGCAAAGGAAAACTGAACCACCCGCACATCCAAAAGAGCCGGGAGATGACCACTCACTATTGATTAAAGATCGATTCATCAGAGCGCTCTTTATTCCCATGATGATGGTAGGTGCTTTTTTTAGTTCAACAGGATTAGTCATTG
>JBEAXZ010000096.1:0-3889 GCA_041159565.1 Actinomycetota bacterium
CATTGCGGTGCAGAAGACAATGTAGGGAAGTGTTGAGATAAAAGGCGTTGCATCAAAGGCATCGCGGGCTAGAACACCACCCCAATCGCCCGCGGCACCTTCACTGATTGCAGCAAACAAACCAAAGAGGCCAAAAATCCAAAAGATAAATGGATGTTTAGCACGCGGTCCAGTTGAGAAATCATGTTTGTCGACCTCAGCAGGTAGGAAGAGCGGCTTAATCAATAAAGCCGAGACCACATAGATGCCGGAGAGAACTACTGCCTGTTGCAGCGGTGTTACCTCCCATTGCGAGAACAGGCCACCAAGCACACCTCCAATTAGTGTTCCGACCGAGAACATTCCATGAAAAACGCTCATTAATCTCCGGTTTGCACGTTGTTCCACAACCACCGCATGTGCATTCATAGAGACATCTTGAGTCGCTAAAGCAAATCCAAGAATAAATAACGAGAGCCAAAACCACTGCAGATTGAAAAGTAGTCCGACAAGAACACAGCTAATAGCAAGAGCCAGAGTTGACCAAAAAATTACTGGTTGGCTACCAAACCTTGCTGCGTTTTTACCAGCTGGTTTCAAAGCTACAAAAACACCTATTGAGACAAAGAGAAGAGAGAGACCAAGGGTGCCGTTGGAGACATCTAGTATCCGTTTGAAATCTGGAATACGGGCGACAAAGGTTCCCGCGGTGAAGCCATTAATAATGAAGGTAATGGTTACTGCGAGACGGGCGCGACGCAGTGAGGTTTCCATAATTTGCGCAGTCTACCCAGCAGAGGTTCAATTGCCGTTAAGGTTTTTTTCAGAAAAAAATGATGGGGTATGGGCATGCAAACAGTTTCTACATTCAGCAAATTAATGATCGGTTTTGTGATGGGCGCGGTTGTTGCTGGAGGAGTGGCGGTCGCGGTTACCCCGGATGTTCCACCCACCAAAGTCTGTGTAGATAACCGCACCAAAGCGCTTTATGCCGCCACCGATGGCAGCTGCTCCAGAACCCGCACCTTAATGACGGTGGTTGGCAGCTCGGTAGATGTGCAATCCATTGCCGCTGCCGTCTCACCATCAGTTGTATCAATTGCGGTCTCTTCTCCATTGGGAAGCGGTACTGGTTCTGGAGTCATTTACCGCTCTAGCGGAAGTTCATCTTTCATTATTACCAATGAACATGTTATTGAGACCGCGGCTCAAGGCGGAACGGTTCGAGTTGAGCTAAATAATGGCGACATTGAAAGAGCTTCAATTGTCGGAAAAGACAGCACTTACGACATTGCCGTATTAAAGATTGAACGTGGAAACCTAAGGCCAATTGTGGTTGGTAACTCCAACAAATTAATTATTGGTGAACCAGTTGTTGCATTTGGATCACCACTTGGATTATCAGGAACGGTCACTAGTGGAATTGTCTCTGCACTAAACCGTCCGGTAACAGCTGGCAACACAGGATCAGAGTCCTTTATCGATGCGATTCAAACCGATGCAGCAATTAACCCAGGCAACTCCGGCGGTCCACTTGTTGATGCAACAGGTGCTTTAGTGGGAATCAACTCAGCGATTGCAACGCTTGGCAATGGTTCTATCGGATCTATTGGACTTGGTTTTTCAATCCCAATAAATCAAGCAAAGCGAGTTGTCGAAGAAATTATTGCCACCGGAAAATCATCCAGACCATTCCTGGGCATTAACTTTGATACCGCATACACCGGAATCGGTGCCAAGATTCTGCGGATAGTTGAAGGCGAAGCTGCAGCAAAAGCCGGAATTCCAGCTGGTGCGGTTATCAAAGAGATTGATGGCAAGAAGATCAATGATTTGATCTCTGCGATTGTTCGTATTCGTTCCTATGCCCCTGGCGATAGCGTGAAAATCACGGTAGATATGCCATCAGGCGGCAGCCGCACCTTCACGGTGGTGCTAGGAAAGGCTGATTCACTGTAAAAACTCACCTTTTGAGAGCGTTGCTATGCATCTCCTCCTGCTAGGTTTAGAGCCAAGTTTGAAGGAGGAGATGCATTGGCCGACGAACACAACGATGATGAACTAAACGATGACATCATCACCGAAGAAATGTTGTGGGAGAGAATTCCGGAAACTCAAGGAATTGAACGTGCCAGCACTTACTACGAATTAAGCGCGCGAATCTATGCCCGTGGCCAATACGATGAAGCTTTAGCTTTAGCGGAAACTGCACGTGACATTTACTCTGAGCTGGGATCTGCTGCACCGACTGAAGGATTAGCGCAGGCCTACTCTGCGATCGGTTACAACTTAAATCAATTAAAGCGAATGACTGAAGCGGCGACTGCAATGAGCAAAGCGGTTGAGCTGCTACGAGAAAACAAATCACCAATTGCACTCGAACTAGCTTGCACCTTAGGTGAATGGTGGTTCAGCTCAAAAGAGTACAAAAACACCATTGATTGCATGGAGGAGTGTGCACGCGAGCACCTCATCGATGGCAATGAACTTGGTGCCGCTACTGATTTCCATTTAATTGGTTGTGCATATCGCGAGCTAAAGAATTATAAAGAGGCGTTAGAAGCTTTTTATGAAGCGCGCAAATACTTCAAAGCTGCCCGTGAAGTTATACATGTTGCCCGTTGCGATCAGAAGATTGCACATTGCTACACAGAGTTAGGTGATGCTGAATCCGCTTTAGCAGCAGCGCAAAAAGCGGTTGATGTCTTTACCACCGCCCACGATCACCGTAGATTGACCTACGCCTCATTCGAACTCGGTAAGGCCCAGGTTTTATCAGGTGAGGTCGATGAAGGCCTTAATACCCTCGAGCGGGTATTAGATATCGCAGCAGAGTCAGATCCCAAGGATTTTGAGTTCATCATGGCCATCGAGCGCCGGATCGCTGAAATTCTGCATACCCAGGGCCGTTCTGAAGAGGCTACTGAGATTGAGCGGCGCATTACCGCTATCGCTGAAATATTAGAAGATTAGTTAGTGAACCTGCCTGACCTTTCCCATTTGAAGGAAAGAGACAATCTCATAATCACCATGGTTTGTTTGGGAAATATCTGTCGCTCACCGATGGCAGCCGCAGTTCTACATAACAAAGTAGCCGAGATAGATAGACCAAAAATCTTTGTTGATTCAGCTGGTACCTCTAACTGGCATGCAGGGCAAGGTCCAAACCCGCCGTCAAAAAGAACTTGGGAGAAAGCGGGTTATAAATATGAGCACACCGCCTCTCAATTCAATTACTCAAGGTTGGTAAGTGCCGATTTAGTTTTAGTTATGGATCGCCATAATCATGAAGAGGTTATGCGTTATGTAACTAGCGATGAAGAGGAGCAAAAGGTCTTTTTCTTGAGACAGTTTGACCCGACCGGTCCAGATTCAGTCGAGGTGCCAGATCCATACTCACTTCCTGACTCAGCTTTTGAAGAGGTTTTAGGAATGGTGGAAAAAGCAACTGATGGATTGATGAAACAGTTACTTATGTAGATGTTGCATCGCCCAGGCGTACATGGCGATTGCGCCAGCCGCTGAAGCGTTCATAGATCTGGTAGATCCATATTGGGAAATAGCCAAAACCTGTTCGCAAACCGCTACCGCTTCATCAGACATTCCCGCGCCCTCTTGGCCCAAAAACAAAACACAGTCCTTTGGAAATTTAGCTGATTCGATTGGTATAGATACTTCGACATTATCGATACCAATTATCGCTACCTGATTTTCATCGCACCAGGTTTTGAAATCAGCCACAGTTGGATGGTGAATTACTGTTAAATATTTATCAGTAACCATCGCACCACGACGGTTCCAATCCCTTTTGCCGACAATATGAACACTAGAAACATTGAAGGCATTAGCTGTGCGGACAATTGAGCCGATATTCAAATCATGTTGCCAATTTTCAATCGCGATACGTAGC
>JBEAXZ010000097.1:0-3878 GCA_041159565.1 Actinomycetota bacterium
CCATCTACTCCGCGATCTAAAGTTGCGGAGAACAAGAAGCGCTGTCCACCCTTTTTGGCTTGATTCAAAATCTGCTTAACAGCAGGAAGAAAACCCATGTCCGCCATTTGATCTGCTTCATCAAGCACGGCAATCTGCAAAGCATCTAGCTGCAACTCATCTTTTTCTAGCAAATCAATTAAACGACCAGGTGTTGCCACCAAAATAGAAACGCTCTTTTTTAGGGCGTTGACCTGCTTGCCATATGGCATGCCGCCAGCAATCACAACAGTCTCATGACCAACAGCGCGAGCAAGCGGTGCGAGTACCTCATTAATCTGCTGGGCTAACTCACGGGTTGGAGCTAAAACCAATGCGATTGGTTTTCTCGGCGCAGTTTTCTTTCCATAAATATTGTGAAGAAGCGCTAGACCAAATGCCAATGTCTTTCCTGATCCGGTTTGTCCGCGACCTAAGATGTCATGGCCGGCAATCGCATCAGGGATTGTGGCCTCTTGAATTGGAAATGGATTTGTAATTCCCTGAGCATCAAGGGCGTTTACTAGTGCTGGATGAATGCCCAGTTCTCTAAAGGTTGTTAGTTTTTCTGCAGTAAGCAACGACATATAAATACGTACCAATCATCTAGACATGTATGTCTCGTGGTGACTTGACGTATTTACGAAAAGATAAGACTTACATATAAATCAGGCTAAGGCCCGATTTTCATTTTGTTGAGGCAACTGCCCCAATAAATAAAGGGTACCTGCCGGACCGTAATTTCCCTAATCGAGCAAAAATCACTCGAAGATCAGGTGATAAAAACTAAATAGCCCGAAAGTTTGAGGAGTCCTTAATGACCAATTTTTGTTCTTGGAAGTTAGCTCGCACCCGTAAGGTCGCTTCCTTCTTTAGATCAGCTTTTGGAGCAACAACTACCGCTGGTGTTGTCACCGCGGGAGTCGGTGTAGGACCCATCATTGAAGCCATTGCAACTGCCATACATCCAACGCACATACCGAAAAGATATCCTGCCCCAGAGGCAAAGACAAGGATTCAACACTTCACAAGTTCGAGTCCAGGGAGGAGTCAGTTTTGGATCCCCTATTACTCGGCTACCTACTCGCAATCACCGCTGCATGCGCAACCTTGATTGGACTCTTAGTGGCAGCTTTCAGAGGAGATTTAAGTGAGCGGGTACTGGCAATTTCACTGCTGGTGGTGGCAGGAGCCATGCTCACTGTAAGTCTCGGACAGATACTTCCTGCCAGCTTTTCAAATGCTGACTCCAATTGGCAAGTCTTCATGATCTTTTCCATTGGAGTCTTGCTCGTGTTAACTCTAGCTCGAGTCAATTTAAGTGCTGATGCCAGAGTGCGCACACTAACAATCACAGTAATCGCGTTAGCTCTTCATAACCTTCCAGAAGGAGCTACAACAATTGGAGCCACGCTTGTTGATTCAGATACTGGGATCACAACCGCGATTGTGATTGCGCTACATAACATTCCCGAAGGAGTAGCGATTGCCATGATGGCAAAGTTTGCCAGATTGACGCCTTTGGCGATTGCTCTTCTTGTCATTGTCTCCGCCGCAGCTGAAATACTGGGTGCCTCAATCGTTTTCTCTATGGGAGGTCTGATTGACTCATCTTCGACATCTCTTCTGTTGGCTCTTGTCGCAGGAATAATGACAGCAATTAGCCTGAAAGAGTTAATTCCTTACTCTACAAAAATACTTTTATCGCTTCGCAAATAATTGCTTTAAAACCTATTGAAACCTTTAAAGAATAGGCTTAATCAACCACCGATGTTGTTGACTCCAGCATCAGCGCAGCGCTGAGCAATGGAATCTGTAATCTCCTTAATCTGATTTCGAGAAGCCTCAGCTGTGTTGGTTTGGCTCAGAGCATCAGTAAGTTTTGTTAAGTCTTCTGCTAAGCCTGTTGAAAGCAAAGCTTTAGCCGGCTCCCCTACCAAGTTATTTATTTGAGATACAAAGCCGGTGTCAATCAAGCCAGACTGATAAGCAAGGTTGATTGATTTAATGGTGGAACTCAGCGCTTTACATGCGGTTGCATCTGCCGCACTGCGAGCCAAATCAGTGGCTCCACAACCAGTAGCCAAAACTAGAACTGCGGGCACAACCAACCAGTTTCGCATTTTCATAGCGCGAATTATGACTGGATAGAGACTCCACGTCTCCTTGAGATTGCTCAATACGGGATTTCAGAGTTAATTTTAAGCTTTAAAGACTCCGGCTGTTCTTCTTATGAAGTCAACGGTCAATCCGGGATAGTTCCACATGATTACGTGAGCGCAGTTCTCTACGACAATCCAGTTTGCATGCTTAGGGGCAACTGAGCGATTCTGAGCTATATCTTCAGGGATCATGATGTCGTGATCGCCAAATACGATTGCCACAGAAACCTTTGAAGGAATTGAAGATTCAAACTTTCGATTGCGGACACCTCGCCACAATGGCATGAACCCAGTAGATCTGGCCATCGCAATTACAGAGTCTCTGCAACTTTCATAACTTAGCTCTCGCCACAAATGTGTGATCTTTCGATAACCGAGAGCCTTCAAAGGCGGTAAGTGGTAGGCAATCGGCATGAAAAACTGTGAAATCTTTGCCAGGATTCTGGCATCAATACTTGGAGGCAATTTGCTAGTCGGGCCTTGCAGCCACAAACCTGCGGGAGCAAGCGCTGTCACGCTCTTCACACGATCAGGAGCGACATTGGCCATCTCTAGCGCAATCCATCCACCTAGTGAATTACCAGCAGCATGCATTTGCGTAACGCCATGAACTCTTTCCATCATTTCAACTATGTCTCGAGCAAGAGATTGTGGATCTAACTCAGTATTCAGATCCAATGGAGCATCTCCATGCCCCGGTAGATCTATTGCATAAACCGAAAAATCTCGAATCAAATCCGGGATTAGTGTTTTCCAGATGGTTCCAGCTGAACCAAGACCATGTACGAGTACTAGGGCCGGCTTTTCAGCTTCAAAACCAAATACAGTTGCAGTGGAACTCATCAAGCCATTTCATTTAGTGATCGCACTGCTAACTCACTTAGTAGAGCAGTTCCTCGATACAACACAGAGTCATCAAACATGGCTCTAGGTGAATGATTCACCTCAGATTTAGTGAACTCTTTATCAACTGATGCACCTAGGAACGCATATGATCCTGGAACCTCTTCTAGAACCCTTGAATAATCCTCAGCTCCAGCGATTGGATGTGGCATATCCACATATCCTTCCCCGCCAAAGATTTCAGTCGCAACTTTGCCCAAGAACTGTGCATGGTCATTGTTATTTACTGTAACTGGATACTGTTCAACAAGTTTGACGTTGGCTTTAAGGCCGTAACCCTCAGCGATTGAGTTACACAAACGAACCGACTCAACCTGGATGCGAGATCTATTCTCTGGAGAGAAGGTTCGAATTGTTGCCTGAAACTCTGCAGTATCCGGAATTATGTTGGCTTTGGTTCCAGCATGGAATTGTCCAACGGTGATAACTACCGGATCAAAAGCGCTGAAGGATCTGGTAATCAATAATTGCAATGCGCTGACCATTTCAGCAGCTACTGGGATTGGATCTTTAGCGGTATGAGGTTGTGATCCATGTCCGCCCATTCCAATAACGGTCACATGTAACTCATCACTGGAGGCCATCATGGTGCCAGGCTTGGTAGTGAATACTCCTGCCGGAATTGCCGATGACATAACGTGAAGGCCATAAGTTGCATCAGCTTTACGACCGCTGGCAGTCAGAACACCCTCTTTAATCATATGTCCTGCGCCATCAAAGCCTTCCTCGCCGGGTTGGAACATAAAGACCACATCACCGTTGAGTTTTGATTTGTTCCGAACCAGTAATTTGGCC
>JBEAXZ010000098.1:0-3873 GCA_041159565.1 Actinomycetota bacterium
AGCTTATATCTCCAGGCGCTTTAGCATGATGCTAGTTATCGTCTTTGGAGCTAGTTTTTTGGCTTACAACCTTCAGGCTTACTCTACAGACCCTATTTCTGCGTTCGGGGAGAGCACTGCACTTAACAGGGAATTTCTGATTGCAAAAACGATTAGAGACCTTCAACTAGATGTTCCGCCTCCGATTCGATATTTCTCTTGGTTGCGCGGCATTATCGCTGGCCTTTGGGGAGAATTTGATATGGGGCTTAGCCGCTCCAACATTCCCGTGATTGAGTTACTAAGCATGGCAATTCCAGTAACCATCAGATTGGTGATCACAGCAACCTTCCTAGCCATTATCCTAGGTATCACCGTTGGCATGATCACCGCAATTCGTCAGTACAGCCGTTTTGACTATGTAATTACTTTTGTTTCATTCCTATTGTTCTCACTTCCAATTTTCTGGGTGGCGGTCTTGCTCAAGGAGTTTTTAGCTATCCAGTTCAATGACTTCTTAGTAAACCCGGTGATTCCACCGTCAGGTATTTTTATTTCATCTCTAGTATTTGGCTTCATAATTGCAGGGTTTGCCGGTGGCAACAGGTTGCAATTTGTATCAGTTTTGCTCGGGGGAGCAGTCTTTGCTGGCGCAGTTCTCTCCTTCGTAAGCGCAACTAAGTGGTTCCTGGAGCCATCATTAGGTATTTTTGGGATCTTCTTCCTTGCGCTAACAAGCGCAGCTATCGTAATTCAGTTGATTTCAGGTTTGGATAGTAAAAAAGGCATATACGCTGGATTCGGCACAGCCTTGGCAGTGACACTGCTTTATTACCCGCTTCAGAGCCTGATGTCTGAGAATGCAACGTTATTCACTGTAGTGATGATATTTGCCATAACAATAATCACAGGAATAATCATTGGATTTTCAGTTAGTTCAATCGACCGACGTGTCTACATTCGGATAGGCCTATTTACTGCCCTAATGTCAACCCCACCTCTAATTATCGATCGGTTCATGCGCGAATTCTCTAGTTATATGAATTCTGATGCGATTCGAGGAAGACCAGTCCCAACTCTTGGTCAGAGAAATGATTTCCTTTCACCGGAACAACAGGAAAACTTTTGGATTTCCAGCCTAGACATTGCAATACACCTAATCCTGCCTACCATAGCTTTAACTTTAATTTCTTTTGCAGGGTATGTCCGATTCACTCGAGGCAGCCTGCTCGAAGTACTAAACATGGACTACATTAGAACCGCTCGTGCTAAAGGTTTGAATGAGAGAACTGTGATTGTTCGCCATGGTATGCGAAATGCCATGCTCCCTCTTACAACTATTCTGGTAAACGACTTTGCAGGATTAATTGGTGGCGCAATTATCACCGAAGGTGTTTTTGCTTGGAAGGGTATGGGGCAGCTTTTCAATGATGCCATTAGGAACTATGACTTGAATTTGTTTATGGGGATATTTATTATTTCAGCGTTTCTGACGGTTCTAGCCAACTTTATCGCAGACTTACTTTATGGCGTTGTCGATCCTAGAATTCGAATTAGGAAGTGAGCTGCAATGAGTAAAATCAATCAAGACTCTAAGCCTATTGGTGAAAAAAACGAGAATGAAATCGCAAATCTCGAAACATTAGGGCTTAGCCAAAGACAAATCATAATCAGGAGATTTGTCGGCCATAAAGCCGCCATGTTTGCAGTCTTTACTCTTATCTCTATCTTTGTTTTCGTTTTTACTGCTATTGGGATCACTATTGGCCCTAAGGGGTTTCAAATTAAGATACCGGGCTGGTGGCCATACTCAATTACAGACATTGACCCCGAGGGGGCAATAGCTTCTACATGTAATGGCGGCGTGACCGGATGCCCAACTCTTGACTTGGTTCCAGGTTTCTTTGATGGCGATGGTATGCAAATTGGGAAACATCCTTTTGGCACCGACATCATCGGTACTGATTTTCTAGCTCTGGTTGCGCGAGGCGCTCAACAATCGGTAATGGTCATGTTCATTGTTGGAACCCTAGGCGTGACAATTGGCACAATAATAGGTGCGATTGCTGGCTTTTTCGGTGGAATCGTTGATGCGGTGTTAATGCGATTAACAGATATGTTTTTGGTTACCCCAACAATTATTATCGGTGCTTTAATAGGTTTCAGATACGGTAATTTGGGCGTAGGTCCTCTGGCACTTTTGCTTGGCTTTTTCGCATGGATGGGTCTTGCGCGTTTTGTTAGGACTGAGTTCCTAACCCTTCGTGAGCGAGAGTTTGTTGATGCCGCCAGAGTGGCAGGTGCCTCAAATCGAAGAATAATTTTCAAGCACATTCTCCCAAATGCCATGGGCGTCATTATTGTTTCAGGAACTCTGCTGTTATCTGGGGCAATTTTGGCGGAAACTGCCCTGAGCTTTCTTGGTTTCGGCGTAAGGCCCCCAGATGTTTCTTTGGGTCTTTTAATCAGCGAATATCAGGATTCTTTTAGCATCGCTCCATGGTTATTTTGGTGGCCAGGTGCTCTGATTGTGTCAATTGCGCTTTGCGTTAATTTCATTGGAGATGGCCTTCGCGATGCATTTGATCCAAGACAACGCAGACGGCTTTCGTTTAAAGGGAAAAAGACAGCACAAAACCTGAACCAAAAATAATATTAGTTTATTTTTTTAAGACGCTCTCTAATCATGTAAGCAGCCTGTCCACTAGAGCTATCTAGGCTTGCGCTCATTGTTTCTGAGCCACTGTCTCTAGATTCTGACAGAGGAATCACACCGCTTCCAAATAATCCAAATTTTTTATCCGCTATCCACCTTCGTTTACCAGTTGCAGGGGCTACCCATACCCGAGTTTTACCACCTTCATGAACAATACTTAAAGCCCACTTTGTTTCGAGGTTTAATACTTTTCGATATGGGATTAATTCAGTTTTTAGTGGGTTTACAACTTCAATCTCGTCATCTTTAAGAACAAGTTTTGGTCTAATCCATATTATAAAGACTAGACAGGCCAGGATGGCGCAGAGCACTAATTCAAAAAGGATTTGCAGAGAGTTGGTGGCAACCAAAAAGCTATTAGCAGCAAAGAGAACTATCAGCACTAAGGAGACTGCTGCCCAGACAAAATTACTTCTAGGCCTAAATATTTCTTGCACATCATAAGTATTGCAGGTGGTTTTAAATTACCCAAATAGCATTAGGGCACTCTTGAGGAGTGTTTGATCTCAAAAGAGCTATGCGAGTCTCTTATTGATTTAACCCAGTATTGGTCTTAGCTCAACTCTGCGGTTACAAGCCTTAGACCCCCGGGCAGCTAATTCCAATGCAATCTCTCTATTAGGCACATCAATGATCCAAAAACCACTCACATATTCGGCCGAGTCAGTCAGACTCTCCTCTATGTATTTAACTTGCCCATCTCTGTTATCTACCTGAATTGATTTATCCGGAGAAGCAATCCCAACGGCTAATAACCGCTGTCCTGCGGCGATCATTTCCTCATTTAAAGCATCAATTGCAGCAATTTCCTGCCTTGAATGCGCAGGTTTTTCAATACTTTCAATTACATTTATTATAAAACGCATTATTTTTAAGTAACCTTTCAGGATTACGCCACTTAAGGCGCTCAATCTATAGCAAGGCCTTTGGCCTACTTCGTATTTAAATCACTCTGTTCTATGCTTGTGCCATGAACTCAAAAGAGAGAGTGATCTTTGATCTGGCGATGGTAACTATCTTTATTGCAGCTGTTTGGACCTCTATTGAGCTGCAATGGGGCGTTGGAGTAGGAATTTGGGTTGGAGGAATTCTCTCGGCAGCCCTTCTACTTCTCTATGACTTAACTTCTAATTGGCCAGATAATTAGCCCTTAAAGACTCCGATAACTGCAATTATGA